>JALHSV010000217.1 GCA_022865525.1 Thermodesulfovibrionales bacterium | reverse complement strand
TTCCTTTACTGGGGTGTGCAAAGGCAATACCGGAAATTGTCATAGTTAAAACAGTTAGAGTTATTACTATACATAGCGACTTAATTTATGCCGCATAATCTCTGTAATACGCGATTTGGTTTTTTCCATAGGTCGAAGCATGAATTGACAGCTCCGACAAGCGCGGATAGCGTTGCAAAATACTGGTTGTGTGTCGCAACACGCCGGGCAAGCTTCCATACTCGTTCGATCGGAGCCAGTTGTGGACTGTATGGCGGCAAGAACTCCAACCTTATTACACGGCGATATTTTTTCAGAAACGGTGCAAGCAGAATCGCATGGTGGTATCGGGCATTGTCCAAAACTATCACCATACGCTTGCCGCGTGGGTGACATCGCAACACCTTTATCAGGAAAACCTTGAAGGTTTCTGCATTGAACTTGTCGCAGGTGAATCGAACAAACTTGCCAGTCTTCACATTTACTGCTCCGAAGCAAGCTACCGATTTGCGTGTAGGAGCAAGTTTCAATACTGGGTCTTTTGTTTCCGGTGGTATCCACATCCGTAGTCGAGTACCGTGTTGTTGGAAATGGCATTCGTCCAGACTCCACAGATCAATATCCTTTTTTCTTGCCAAGCGGCGAAGTTTTTTTAAAAGCTTCGACTTTAAGAGGATCAGCTTGGGCTATCTGGGGCCTCGGCTTACGCATACGAAATCCAAGCTTACTGAACAGCCGTTGGCATTGCCGTACGCCAAGTCTGACGTTATATTGCTGTTTCAAATGTTCACTGAGCATTTTGCCATCCCAGAGGTTCTGCTCGTATCCGAAATCACGAGGGCTTTTCCTAAGCGCAGCGGCTATATTCGTCCACTGTTCATCATCGAGCTTGGTTGGACGCCCCGGATGATCTCCCTCGCGAATGCCATCAAACCCAGATGCTTCAAATCTGCTGACCCAACGTTGAATCGTTCGGCGATCCTCCCCGAACAAGCGTGCTACTTCAGTGCATGTGTGATCGCTTGCTACCAAAAGCACACCATGCAGACGATGATCGTAGCGCGATTCCTCCGAACGATCAATTTCCTGACGAATGGCAATTTGCATTATTTCTGCATCCCTGATTTCGAATTTTTTCATAGCCACCTCCGTAGAATAATTGTGGCTATATTTTACCATATTATGCGGCAATATTTATGTCGTTATGTATAATAAGGTCATACGTATGAAGACATTAATAAAAAATCCCTCCTAACCTCCCTTTTGCAAATCCCGAAAGCTTTCGGGACTCTTTGGCAAAGAGGGGTAAGGGGAGATTTTTAATAATGATGCCTTACTTATGCACTCCTTAGTAAGTCTATTCTTCGTTTTAGTCTCACAAAGGAAAAATTATCCCGTTCAGCTTTTTCTATAGATAGTTCTATTCTTATTGAGATTTTCTATTGGATTTCTATCATCTCGCAAGAGATAATTACATTTAAGGTGTATTTCTAAACAAGAGAATCTATTTGAAAAGTACAGATGTTGTAAGAAAAATTATTTTTCGATACCTTAATGTACCTTTTGCTGATGGTTTCATGATTACTTTTATTCAGAAAGCGAAGAAAGATATTTTAATCAGATCATCGAGTTAAATAATTTTTAGATCAATGTCTGCACTTTTTGGCTTAACAATTTTCCCAATGGTGATTGAATGAAACTTTTCAGAAAAAAGACATTAACCGGCCTTTCCCGCACGTGCGGCTGAGCAGCTAAAATTGGTCCGTCAGATTTGTCGGACGCGCTGAAGGTTCTGACATCATCAACTGATCCTAACCTGTTAGTCAGTTTCGACACTGCTGATGATGCAGCAGTATACCGCCTGACTCCGGAAATTGCACTGGTAAGCACCGTGGATTTTATCACACCGCCTGTGGATGACCCTTACTGGTTTGGACAGATTGCTGCTGCTAATTCACTCTCAGATGTATATGCCATGGGAGGGAAACCGCTGACGGCTCTTAATCTCATTATGTTCCCGTCAAAAATACTGGACAAAATTATTCTGAAGGAAATCCTCCGCGGTGGCCATGACAAGGTTATTGAAGCAGGTGCCTCCATGTGTGGTGGACACTCCGTGGATGATAATGAGCCAAAGTATGGGTTGGCAGTAACTGGTGTTGTGCATCCCGAGAAAATACTGACGAACTCTGGAGCTCAAGAGGGAGATGTCCTGATTCTTACAAAGCCTCTTGGAACAGGAGTGTTATTCAATGCCAACAAGTCAAAAAAGCTGCCGTACCGGGAATTGGAATTAATCCTGCCACAAGTGGCATCTCTCAATAAAAATGCCCTTGCTGTTGCACTGGGATATGACATTCACGCGTGTACTGATGTAACAGGATTCGGTCTCGCCGGCCATACGCTTGAAATTGCAAAAGGAAGCAGGAAACAGATAAACCTCTTTTATAAAGAGATCCCATTTTATCCGAATGCACGTGCGATGTATCAAAAAGGTGAAACAACAGGGAGCAACAAAGCAAACAGAAAAATTTTGGACGGATATATGGAGATAGAAGCGAAAATATCCAGGCGTGAGGAAGAACTGCTCTTTGACCCCCAGACATCCGGAGGGCTTATCTTCTCTGTCCCCGGTTCTCAAGCAGGAGAATTAATAATGAAGCTGAAACAGGCAGGAATTGAAGCCGCCGCTCAGGTCGGTGAAGTAGTATCAAATGCAAAACCTTGTATCAGGATAATATAAGGATAAAGGATAGTATTAGAACTGCCTGAGAAACCGCAAATCGTTTTCGAAAAAGAGCCTGATATCGTCAATGCCGAACTTCAGCATGGTTATGCGCTCGACTCCCATGCCAAAGGCAAACCCTGTATACATTTCCGGATTGTATCCAACATATTCAAATACCCGTGGATGAATCATGCCTGCACCTAATATCTCGAGCCATCCTGTCTGCTTACAGACCCTGCAGCCTTTCCCTGAACAGAAAATGCAGCCGATATCGACCTCTGCACTTGGCTCGGTAAAGGGAAAGTAACTCGGCCTGAATCTTACCGGTGTCTCTGCACTGAACATGCTGTGGATAAAAAGTTGCAGAACACCTTTGAGGTCACTGAAGGCGATATCAGTATCCACCATAAATCCCTCGACCTGGTGGAACATCGGTGTGTGAGAGATATCAGCATCACAGCGGTAGACCTTCCCAGGAGCGATAATCTTCAACGGCGGCTTTCTCTTTTCCATGACCCTGATCTGCACGGGTGATGTATGGGTTCTGAGGACGACCTCATCAGAAATATAAAACGTATCCTGCATATCACGTGCAGGATGGTTTTTGGGTATATTCAGCGCCTCAAAATTATAATAGTCGAGTTCTACCTCGGGTCCTTCTTCGACCTCGAAACCCATTGAGGAAAAAATCCCGGTTATCTCAGAAAGCACCTTATGAATCGGATGTTCTCTGCCAAAAGGAGTATATTTGCCCGGCAGGGTTACATCGAGAGCTTCTGTGAGGATACTCTTTTTATATTCTTCCTGCTTGAGGAGCAACTCGACCCTGATTATTTCCTGTTCGATATGCTGCTTAAGCTCATTGACTGTTTTGCCGTAGGCTGGCCGGTGTTCAGGGGCAATAGCAGAGAGGGTCTTGAGCTTTTCTGTGACAAGACCCTTCTTACCCAGATATTTTACTTTCAGCTGCTGGAGTTCCGGCAACGAGGTGACTGATTCGGATTCCTTATGGAATGAATCTCTGAGAGAAAGGAGGACCTCCACTTCTTACTTCAACTTCTTACTTTCTCTACAAGCTGATGAAAGGCGGCAGGGTCACTGTAAGCCATATCAGCAAGTGCCTTTCTGTTCAATGCAATATTTGCCGTTTTCAGTCTCGGCATAAACTGGCTGTAGGTCATACCAACAGCACGCAGGGCAGCGTTGATCCTGATAATCCAGAGAGCCCTGAACTCTCGTTTCTTAACCCTGCGGTCCCTGTATGAATATTGCAAAGCTTTATCAACCGCCTCGGTGGCGATGCGGTAGAGTCGGCTTTTGGATCCATAATAACCCTTCGCCCTTTCCAATATCTTTTTTCTTCTTCTCCGTGTCTTGAATCCACCCTTTGCCCTTGGCATCTATTCCTCCTCAACGACCCTTTAATCCTTTTAATAGTGTGCGTTCAGTCTTCAGGTAATATTTCCCCTGTTTCACGTTTGCCATACAACTCATCACTTTCGCCTTATCCGTATGGCAGAAGATTTTTCACTCTACCATAGTCATTTTTTGAGACCAAAGACGCTTTCCTGAGACTTCTTGTCCTCTTGGCTGATTTCCCTGTAAGGAGGTGGCTCTTGTAACCGCTCCTTTTCATGAGTTTTCCCGTGCCGGTAACCTTCAGCCTTTTGGCAGCACCTCTGTGGGTTTTGATCTTTGGCATTCCTTCCTCCACAAAAAATCATTTTTGTTTGTCATTCGTTATTGGCAATTGTGAAAAATTGAAAAGGTATTATATCAGATATTATAAGAAGTGTAAATTGACATGTTATGACAAATTCTCTGTACCTTAAGATTTCGGAGTGACTACCATGGTAATATGATTGCCATCGAGCTTCGGTGCCTGCTCGACATTAAACTTTCCGGTAAGAAGTTGCGTCATTTTCTCGAAGACCTTCATACCGAGTTGGCCTCCATCAACATCAACTACACTCACTTCCCTGGCCCTTATGTGCTGGTTGAATCTAATATCCTTGCTTATGCTTTCACCTGCTGATTTTATATTTCCAGAGTTTTCGTTGTAATCTTTTCCTTCAAAATCCCCAATAGTTCAGTTACCGTAAACGGCCCAATGTTTTCACCGGAACGTTTCCTGACCGTAACCGTATTTTCCGACACCTCTTTATCGCCTATTATAACCAAATACGGCACTTTCATAAGCGTGGCATTCCTTATTTTATAGCCGATCTTTTCATTCTCGATGTCCAGTTCAGTGCGTATCTC
The DNA here is from genome assembly GCA_022865525.1 of Thermodesulfovibrionales bacterium. Lineage (GTDB taxonomy): Bacteria > Nitrospirota > Thermodesulfovibrionia > Thermodesulfovibrionales > SM23-35 > JALHSV01. Next base: position 1,431 of record JALHSV010000217.1, on the reverse strand, counting down.
TTCTTTTTTCAGCGTTTCCGAAATACTAATTGCATAATCGGCATGTCGTTCTGCAATCGTCAGAATCTTTACCTGTACCGGTGTAAGCCATACGGGGAAAGATCCCGCATAGTGCTCTATCAGTATCCCAAAAAACCTTTCCAGGGACCCCATCAATGCCCTGTGTATCATTATCGGCCTGTGCTCTTTCCCATCGCTCCCCCGGTACATCATGGCAAAACGCTCGGGGTTATTGAAATCAACCTGGATTGTGCTGCACTGCCACTGCCTGTTCAATGAATCCTTGACTTTAATATCTATCTTGGGCCCATAGAAAACTCCTTCTCCCGGGTCTATATCATATATGAGTCCTTTGATTTCAAGAGCTTTTTTCAAGGCATTCGTTGACCTTTCCCAGTTCTCGGGGGTACCAACATATTTATCAGGTCTCGTTGAAAGGTAAATGTCATACCGGTCAAACCCAAATGTCTTGAGAATGAACAGGGTAAAATCCAGCACCTTGAGAATTTCATCCTCAATCTGGTCTTCCCTGCAGAATATGTGTGCATCATCCTGTGTGAATCCTCTCACACGCAGGAGACCATGGAGAACTCCCGAACGTTCATAGCGGTAAACAGTGCCTAACTCAGCATACCGAATCGGCAGTTCCTTATAACTTCTTAATGCATGTTTATAGACATGGATGTGAAAGGGGCAGTTCATGGGCTTGATCTCATAGTCTATCCCCTCGATCTCCATGGGCGAGTACATATTTTCCCGGTAAAAATCGAGATGTCCGCTCGTTGCCCATAAATTGAGTTTGGCAATATGCGGTGAATACAGCACCTTATATCCGGCCTTGTAATGCTCCTTGAGCCAGAAATCTTCTATCGCTCTCCTGATCAATGCCCCGTTCGGATGCCAGACAATAAGCCCGGCACCGATCTCATCGCTTGTGCTGAACAGGTCGAGGTCTTTCCCGAGTTTCCGGTGATCCCTCTTCTTCACCTCTTCAAGGAAATCGAGGTAATCCTTTAAGGCTTTTTTATCGGTGAAAGAAGTCCCGTAAATTCTCTGGAGCATCTTGTTCTTTTCATTACCGCGCCAGTAGGCGCCTGCGATACTTAAAAGCTTGAATGCAGTTACCTGACCGGTAGTCTCTATATGCGGTCCCCTGCAGAGATCGACAAAACCACCTTCCTCATACAGCGATACATCATCGTCCGGTATCTCTTGAAGTAGTTCAACTTTGTATAGTTCTCCCTTTTCCTGGAAAAGCGCAATTGCCTCTTGCCGCGAAACTACTCTCCTCACAAATGGATGGTTCTGCTGTATGATCTCGGACATCTTCTTTTCTATCAGAGAGAGGTCTTCAGGCGTAAACGTCCTCTCGACGTCAAAATCATAATAGAAACCTTCGTCTGTTGCGGGGCCGATGGCAAGTTTTGCATC
>JALHSV010000216.1 GCA_022865525.1 Thermodesulfovibrionales bacterium | reverse complement strand
GTTGAAGTATCCTGTCGCCAATGTCTGTTTCGATGACTTCCACCCCCTGTGATTCCAGTGCAGCTGTGAGTTCGATCTCCTTTGTAACATTGGATTTTGATTTGACAATAAGCTTTTCACTTCCGATTTCCTGAAAAATCACCCTGAGAGCATCATCCCTGCTTTCCGCCGGAAAGACTTTTATGCCGTTCTTTTCCATGTTCGTGATCGCTCTTTTCAGGAGATCGTCGTTTCCGACAGACGCTTCCCGTACGGCCTTAAGTCTTGCTATCTTCTCATCAAGGTCGTATGGTCTGTTCTTCTTCTGCCTGTCTTTCACTGACGAGAAAGCCTTTTTAAGAGCTTTAATCTCATCAAAGTTTATTGAGCCCATAAAAATACTCACCCCTGTCTCTGTGGTTCTGAATTAATAGTATTGTAACTCTCCCCATGAAGAAAATTCTGTCATTCTGGCTTGTCCAGAATCTTTCTTCGCTTACAGAAGGATTCCCGACAAGCGGGAATGACAACCTAACACATCGATAATTGGAACAGATTTCGATATAATGAAGCATGATGGATATCCGCTCCTTTCTTGCACATACCTTTCTTTTTCATTCTTTCACCGATAAGGAGACAGATCTTCTCACCGCTTCGACTTCTTTGAAAAAAGTAAGCAAGGGAGAGCAGATATTTTCGGAGGGCCTTGAGGCGACAGCATTTTTTATTGTTGTCTCCGGGAAGGTCAAGATCTATAAGCTCTCTCCTGACGGCAAGGAATATACGCTGCATATTCACGGACCGGGAGAACCTGTTGCAGAGGCTGCCATATTTGATTCCATGACTTACCCGGCATCCTGCACGGCTCTTGAGGATGCGACATTAGTCCGCATTTCGAGAGAGGGATTCCTGGACCTGATAAAAAAATATCCGGAACTGTCTTTGAAAATCATGAGCGGCTATTCAAAAAGACTGAGACAGTTTGTTGCAAAGATTGAAGAGTTAACAGTAAAGGATATGAAATCGAGATTGGCACGTTATCTGCTCGAAAACAGTGTTGTTGAAAATGGGAAGACTGTTTGCCATCTTACGCATTCCAAAAAAGAGCTGTCCTCACTGCTCGGAACAATCCCCGAGACATTCTCAAGGACACTTGCTTTTTTCAAACAGCAGAAGCTTGTTACGGAAAATGACAATACGATTGTCATTCCTGACCCTAAAAAACTGAAACTTTTTTCGGACTGAAATCTTTTTCTGTTGGACACGCCTCTTGACTTACGTCAAGGACATTCCCCCATCCGTGTTCTATCCTAAAATCAAGAATATTTAAGGAGGATTATCATGAAAAGAAAAATCATTACCATCAAGGAGGAACTGTGTGACGGGTGCGGGAACTGTGTAAGTGCCTGTTCAGAGGGGGCATTGCAGCTTGTTGACGGAAAGGCGAAGCTAGTTAAAGAGGATTTCTGTGACGGATTCGGCGATTGCATGGGTGATTGTCCGACAGGAGCATTGAAGATTAAAGAGAAGGAATCGAAACCCTTTGATATCGAGGCAACAAAGGAATACCTTTTAACCACAAAAGGCAGGGAAGCTGTCTGGAGAATGGAAGAGGCGCAGAATAAACATGAGGCAAAAGAACAGAAACCCCTGCCCTGTGGTT
>JALHSV010000022.1 GCA_022865525.1 Thermodesulfovibrionales bacterium | reverse complement strand
CTTGCAGAGCACCGTCTTGCCAACGCGACGAACACCAGAAAGCCAGAGCACAGAGCGTTTCTGCAATCCTTCAGCTATCTTGTTAAGCCAGAAATGTCTTTTTACCATTTGCAACTATGTTATCATTTAGTTATACCAAATACAATAATAGCCGCAATGAGATTTCCGATCCGGTCAATGCAAAGTTCCGGACTGGCTTTTCTTATATCACTTCACGTAACATAAAAACAGTTATAGCTTTGTCCCACCATAGACATTGCCGGTAAAATCATAACAAACACATGCAATAACCTGGTTTGTCTGCGTATATTCCTGCAGTCAAGCGTATTAGCTTCTTGCATGAGGAAAAGAGGTTCAGCGTTTATGAAATATGAAGATTTAAGAAATATCGCCATCATCGCCCATGTTGATCATGGCAAAACAACACTCATTGACGGGATGATGAAACAGGCCGGTATCTTCCGCTCCAATGAAAAGGTTCAGGAACGGATCATGGACAATATTGATCTTGAGAGAGAACGCGGCATAACTATCATGGCAAAGAATGCAGCCGTAAGATATAACGGAACAAAAATAAACATTGTGGATACCCCCGGTCACGCAGACTTTGGTGGTGAGGTTGAGAGGACGCTGAAGATGGTTGACGGCGTGTTATTACTTGTCGATGCCTCGGAAGGCCCCCTGCCACAGACCAGGTTTGTGCTGCAAAAAGCCCTCGAGCGCAAACTTCCGCCGATAGTTGTTATCAATAAGATTGACAGGCCTGATGCAAGGATACAGGCTGTGTTAAATGAGGTATACGACCTTTTTATTGACCTTGATGCAACAGAAGATCAGCTTGAATTCCCCATTCTTTATACGAATGCAAAGCAGGGCTATGCAACATTGAACATAGAGGAAGAGTCATATAATCTTCAGCCGCTTTTCGATACGATAATGAAAACCATCCCTCCTCCTGCAGCCGAAAGAAACGGTTGCCTGCAGATACTGGTGACCAACATAGACTACGATAACTATGTTGGGAGACTCGCCATAGGCCGTATATTCTCGGGAACAGTAAAGGCAGGGGATACCGTTGCCCTCATGAAGGGAAACGGTGAAATGTCAAAGACAAAGGTATCATTTCTCTATACATTCGAAGGACTTGACAGGCTTACAGCCAGAGAAGCTTTTTCCGGGGAGATTATTGCCCTTGCAGGGGTTGAAGGGATAACCATAGGAGATACCATCACAGACGCAGAAAATCCAAAGCCTCTTCCGAGGATAAAGGTGGATGAGCCAACCATTTCAATGGTATTTTCTATCAACACTTCCCCTGTTTCAGGAAGGGAAGGCACGTATGTAACTTCCAGAAATTTGAGGGAAAGGCTCGAAAAAGAACTTCTCTATAATGTAGCCATCAAAGTAGACTTTGATGAAATGGATTCCTTCAAGGTTATGGGACGCGGTGAACTTCAGCTGGCAATACTGATCGAGATGATGAGGCGCGAAGGATACGAACTTTCTGTTGCCATGCCTGAAACAATAACAAAAACAATTGAGGATGTTCTGCATGAACCCATGGAAGTCCTTGTCATTGACGTCCCTGAAGAATATACGGGTGTTGTTACCCAGCAGGTCGGCATGAGAAAAGGCAAAATGCAGAAGATGCAGAACAATGGCTTTGGCAGGGTAAGG
>JALHSV010000215.1 GCA_022865525.1 Thermodesulfovibrionales bacterium | reverse complement strand
ATGCCTGCTTTGGTTGAAACCTAAGGCTATGTCCCTTTCGCTATTGACTCGTACAAAATTTATGCAAATCCAAGAAATTTACATAAATGCAGTACAAATTAGTCATTATATCAAAAGAAACACTCAAACGCAGCCTTCCTTAGCAAAACTTGAAACGGTACTGACTAAGCAAAAGCCGCGGGCGGGTGAAAATGCAAATTTATACCTTTTTAATTAATAAACTCAAGTCATCAAAGCGTTTTTTGTTGTTGTTGTCGTTATTTTGAATTAATTGAGCAATATTTGCAACAGACGTGTCTATTTTCTGGATTAAGCTTTCAAATTGCTGTTGCCTGGTGTTGTCGCTGTTCTTGACCAGCAATGTAATGCTTGAAGCGAGTGAGTCTGTTTTTTTGATCATTTCATTACATAAAAGCTGATTATTTTGCACCACAACAGCAGACGCGTTTATTTGAGAAGACAAATTTTGAAATTGCTTGTCGATGTTCTGCACCAACACGGCAATCATTGAACTCGTGTCGACAGCTGTTTTGCTTAACTCGCTCGAAAGCTGTTGTTGATTTAAACCCAAAATTTCAAAGTTTTTGTTTAAATCTATCAAAATATTCTCTAATAGTTTACTTAACGACGCATCGAGTTGGTTAAATAAGCTATGTTCAAACTCAACCTGCCAGTCGGTCGCATTAACTGCATTTAAAATATGCTCATGTGAATTTTTGGTTGTTTCAGTCAACTGAACGATTAAATCTTGAGTGGACAGTTTGCTAAGAAGCAAATTCGTTTGTTCAGCCAAGACCCGACCCACTTCTTCACTCAGCTCTTGTATTGTCGTCATCAAAAGCCATTTATCTGGAAGTGTCTGCAAAAGCTGGTCTTTTATCCGAACAAACGCAATTTCAATCTCAGTTATGAAGTCTTTGTGCAATAATTGGACAACCGCAGCAGGAAGTAGTTGTATGTTGTGCTGGAGCGACCAGACCAGCTCTTTAATCCGTTCATCTTCAAATGCACTCAAAATCTTCAATGTTGACGCATTATTTGCTCGAATAACCTCATCAGCTATTAACCGAAGAGCCAATCTAGTATTTTCTGGAAACTCTTGGATATTTTGTAAAATTGGCACAATTGCTTGGTTAAATTCAGAATTTGTCAACGCATCTGCCAATTCCTCGTTAAATAAATTTCCAATTCCGGAAATTGTGACATGTGTCATTGCTAGCGATGTTCTATTTTTAGCATAATTGAGATTTTGAACAAAAGCGTCTAATTGCTGAACAGAATCAGACTAAAATCACAAACATTACTCAGATTGCAAGATAACATGCGCACAACCCCACAAACATCCAGTTATAGTGGCTACCGTATATTGAACTGCAAAAGACGACAATTTAACCCACAAGGCTATGCTGCCCAAAAAAAGTAAAAATCCGAACCATGATCAAACCAGGCTACGGTATTTCGAAATGCCCAAAAAAAAAGTAAAAATCCGAACCATGATCAAACCAGGCTACGGCATTTATAGCCGAATTAAAAAAAAAGACGAGATATTTGATCATGGTTCTGTACACGATTTTTGTTCCAATAAAAACAGCTAATTGCTGATCAGAATCAGACAAAAAAGAACCATAATATGCGTACAGACCCACAACCATCAAGATAAGCAATCTCTAGCGGCTTAAAAAAAACTAAGTTGTTCATGGTTTTTGTGTATATTTGTTCGTGGTTTGACGATGGTTTTGTACAGCATTTTTGGTACAGTAAAAGCATCTAATAGATGAGCAGAATCAAACCAAAAAACCCATAATGTGCGTACAACCCCACACAACATCCAGATTAGCAATCTCTAACGGCTAAAAAAAGTGAGTTGTTCATGGTTTTTGTGTATATTTGTTCGTGGTTTGTGCATGGTTTTGTGTACGAAAAAACGCGCTCTGCGAAAAATAAAAAGAGTGTTAAATTTTGGTCATTTTTGTGCACTTTATTAAACTTAGTGTGATTTTGGACAATATGCGGGTAAATTTGACAATTTGTTGAACACGTTTGCGTTTATTTGACATGTGACTTTTTCTGTGATTTACCCAACTTTAGCCGGAACCACGGGTTAATTTCAAACAAATACTCGATAAAGCTTGGTCAAATCGCATAAAGTCGATTTTTAGGATCTGCTTGATGTTGAATAAACTGAAGAATCGGCTATAATTGGCTGGCAAATCGCATTTTGTATATATTATCACGATGTGGCTGTTGTAAAACCCATTCAATGGTAGTAGATGTGAGTTTAATGCGACGTTGAAATCTTAACCTATCACATTGCTCAACGAGGAACTCATCGTTTACGCGACACTGGTGTGCCGCAAATGCCCACGCCCTAAGAAAGCGAATTTTCGGCTTATTTTCGGTAAACGTAACGTGTTTATTCATCATCGTAAGCTCCAGTAATGAGCAGTGTAAATGGGTATATGACTACACTGGGCCGATACAAAAAAACAGAAAAAAACTCGTTATTATCAATATCATGTGCAATAATTGTGTCGTTCATGTAAATGGAATTGCACATAAGCGTCACATTTTGGTATATATGGAGCATGATGAACAACTGATGACCACATATCTTCATTTCGCTGTTTGACATGACAAATTTGTTGAATGTCTGTGTGGCTTCGAGGAACATGTCACTGTCGGATATACCGACCAGATTTTGGAGATATTTCTCAATGTGAGCCGCACTGCCCTTTGCCTGTGAATCAACTGTAGCCTGTAGCAATCCACCGCCGGTCAGCAAATCTCGATATGTAGCAATACCGGGGTTGTTTTCACGACAAAATTTAGCAAATATTTCTAAAAAATCATCAAGCTCGTCTCGATGAGTAAAACATCCAAGATCAAATACCATTTTATGTGGATTTGGAAATTGCTGCAATGAATTCCAGAATGGCGACAATGCACACAACTCTCGTTTATAAATATGAAGCATCAGCTTTTGTTGTTGACTGAATGTGTAACGTGGCCGTCCCAATGTGTCATGTCGGTTACCATGAGTCCAAGATTTTCGATGCAGCTCTGCGATGGCAGTGACCATTGTGATGCTAGGGACTTCATCCTCTTTTTTGAGGTAGTACAAGTTGACGTCGTCGCCGTCTTGGTCACCGTTTAGCCCCTCGAGCACATATTGGTTGACATGTATGGTGCGGTCGGTGTTGCTTTGGTATGGTATAATGTCGCATACGTACATGCAGCGGGAGTTAATACTGGGATCTCGATTTAGAAATACAAACGGAACGGCTAAATCGAGTTTATCATAAACCACTTGATTGATTGCGATAGCATTTGGCGGCAGTGTATCCGAAACAATGAGTGTACCACGTATGCCGTTGACGGTGGACCCAAGAACGCGTAAACGCAAGTACGAGTACTTGCCGGAAATCTGCTTTGCGACGTAACCTCCCTTGAACGAGTGGTGTTTGATGAAATTTTCATATGATGTAATTTTTGCCGTTCGAATAGTCTCAGGTGAGATGCTCTTTGCATTCAAATCAGATGGTTGGTTGTGTTCACGGAACAGAAAGTCGACAAAAAGCCGGAAAAATGACAAGTTTGGCCTACCCCATCCAGACGGTGAAATGATGGCAAACACGCAATCGTCGTCCAATAGTAAAAAAGACTGCGTAAACTTTAAAAACTCGACACACGAGAGACATTTAGGCAATAAATTTACATTGCAAGCATTGCAAATGTAAAATTTACCGACTGCCAATAATGGATGGATGTCTTGTATTTTCACTGACAGTGTGTTTTGTGTGCTGACCGATGTGACACTATACCGGGTGCACGGAAACAGTGGTTCGTTTGACGTTTGAATCATCATTGACGAGTTTTTTGTATTATTTTAAGATACAGTCACCATTTGGTGATTTAAAACAATGTCAACGGGGCATTTTTGATATAGTAGACACGAACAAGAAAACGTGAAAAATGGGAATCCTCCACGCAAATTTGACGTGTACCGCTCTGTTAGAACGTGCTATTGTGCGTAAGTTACCGCAGCATGTACCATTTACGCTGTATATAGATGGACCGATATTGATGTTTTCTGGTAATGTGAAAAATGTGCTTCAAAACAGCTGCATGGAACAAAATTGTCGCAATGTGTGCATGTTGGCTACCAAAAAATACGATTGTATAGTCAATCAATGCAAACGGGTTTGTCAACTGTCTCGAGTGGTAGTGGCGTTTGATGGTGACGCACCGGCTATGAAGTGCTCGACTCAGCAATTGCGTCGCTTAAATTTCCGCTTTAATGTGGATATGCGTGACGTTCGACAAATGCTCAGTAAATCTCTGAAATCACAAAATCGATCAATACCAGCTGAAATTTTGAACTTGAACAGAGGTGAAGCTGAATTTTACATTTACCAATCACGTGATACGAGTACGTCATCTCTGCTGTACACAAAAGACACGGATTTGTACGCTATTGCGTATGCTCACGTGCAGCAGACACCAGTGGACAATGTGTTTTTTTATACGGGGCCCAGTGACAAGCCGTGTATGTATGACATGTCTAAATTTAGATCCGACAGCGTCGACAAAACTACATTTCGATTGCTAATGAGCCTAAGTGGTACCGATTTCAACAGCCACATATTTACAAAAAGTATGATACTTCCACTGTGTTTTGCGCTGTTTTGGGACGAGACAAGCCTACAAAATGCGATTGGAATAGAAAATGCACAAAACATCATTATTGCAAGTAAACAACTGAAGCTTTATTCCGCAGATTTGCGCCAAACAATTGCCATATTGTTAGATTTGATTGACCTAACGTCGAAATATGGGCTTGGATTGAAGCTGAACAAGTCTATTAGTCAAAAATGCCCACGAAAAGCAACCAGACCACGTCAAAGCAAAATTGTTGGGTACAACCCAAATGATACCATTTCAAAATTGCAATGGGTCATCGATTATTACGAAAATGGGGCCGCATACTCTGGATTTGCGGATGGAAGCTTAGCTGACCATACAATTGACAGTTTTTCCTTCATTTCATGGTGTAGAGACTACGAGTGAAGCTTTGGTGGAGTTTCTTCAAGTTTGAGCATTTAGTCAAGCAATGAAACGCCAAAATAACGCAGTGGCGATTGTTGGGGCAGATCCACAGAGCAAGGGAATGAAGCTGTCATTGCCGCTTGCATACATCAAACGAGTAACGGAACACGAAGTTGGTACTTTTTATGTCGGCAATAAGCGTTTTGTACTGACCAAAGACGATAACGAATCAATGAAGCTCCACAATTACATCCAGCAATGCATAAATTCGGGACTTTGGGGTGTCACTGGCCAAACAAAGACAGTCGAAGATAACATTTGCCGTATTTTGATGCAAATGATGTTCCAAATTGCAAAATTTAACGGAATGATGAATTTACGCATTAATGGATCAGAAATACCAGTATTTTCTGACAACGCAGCGTATAAGCAACTGGATATGATAGATTTAGTCACATCCGAATGCATCGTGTACACAAGTGCAGTATTTTACTTCAACATGCAGATGATTCGACAGGTTTTGGCGAGTTACAACGAAGTGCCAAATGTCACCATTTCAGAGGAATTTGGCGAACACTCTCGAACTCATACTAACGTATTTGATAACACAGACGCAGGTGGCGTGTCATTAACTAACATTGTTACCCGAAAATTGCTCGTTTTGATGACTATTGCCGATCACATGTGCACGCACCTGTTTGACGACAACCTTGGTGATATTTGTCATACGGAGTTTGCTCAGAATTACTACACACTGCATTCAAAGCTAAAGCTGGTTTCGCACGGCACCGTAAGCGATTTGTTGAACATTTCTGACCGAATTTAGTAAAATACTACAACAGGTGCAGATGGTGCAATTGGCTGCGCTGGTGCAGCTGGCGAAGTTGGTGTTGGACGCGTTACGATAAACATGTTTAATGTGATGATAATGGCAAAGAGGAAGATAACAAAGGCACTGAGGGTGATTTTTACAATCGGTAGCGTGTTTGGTCCAATTGTAGCTTTTAAATAGCGCTTGTACTGATCGTCGTGTGTCAATTTGTCCATTTCTGTTACTAAATAAGACGGAGTGCACACACTGTGCAATTAGACATGGTGACCACCGATGAATTTGAGTTTGATCACGAAGATACGTGGTATTTGGAGCGTTTCAAGCAAAGTTTTGATGATTATTTGTATTTATCGAGAAGTTATCCCGTGAGATTTACAAACCCGCGACTGTTTCAGGCGGTGGCTTTGTATTTTCGTCAAGTGTATGCATGGGCTGGGGATTTGCTTGATGTGGAGCCATTTCGCGAGACATACCAATACAATATAACAACATATAAGACTCTGCGTCATGATTTTGGTATTGACAACTTGCCACTCGCAAGCGAGCGCCATGGCTCAGTGGCAAGCCTTGTACCGTACCCAAAGTGGTGTCACATTTTGTGGAACTTCCTACACGACGGCAGCATTTTGACATATATCAAAGACAAAAGAAGAGGAAATCGAAAATCATCTATATTATTTGGAGGAGTTTTATTAAACTTCTACATAAACATGCCATGTGAGGAATGTGTAACGCACTACAAAGCAAAAATTGCATCATTTAACATCGAAACCAACACAGCAGATCCTATATCGATGATTTACCATTTGCATAATTCAGTAAATCTGGACTTAAAGCGTGAAGTATATGCGTGGTCATCGTTCGAAGAGGCATATTCATTAAAAACACAGTTTACGAATTTTAAACTTTAACTGGTGTGTGTTGCGGCAGATATCAACCCATTCATCCGAGAACGGAAGCCAAATGTTGCAGCTTTCTCGACACGCGAATAACCTGATAAGGGGAGACACGGTCACAGTAAAACATACAATAAACCTAATCACTGATGTGAAATTGCAAAAAATACTAGATTTTCGATGTGACCCGGACCAGCCGTCTTCACCTATTCCACCGGCCGATGACCCATACGAAGCGCTATACCAATATGCCTTGGCAAAAAACGTTGGCGGAGTAGTCCAGACCGTAGCTAATGCACTACCGGAACACGAAAGCAGTGTTATTTTCCAAGTTTTTAAAGAAAAAAAAACATTTTTTGAACATCGTGTGCTAGATTGCTTGTCAACCGAAGGTTTTGCGTTTTTAAAAACAAAACCATTCAAGCTAAGTGGATCGTCAATACCACAGTATACTTTACCGTTTGCGGCGTGTCCATATACAAAAAGATGCTTTGTATTCATCAAAAACAAGAGAATTGTGTCACAAACAAAGCTGTCTGGCGTAACAACACCAAAATTAAAAATTCTGACGCATTGGATGAGAAAGCGATTACGCGAAGATTTGTACGTATTTGAATTTTTTTTGTGCAATTCTGGCACAATTCGCCTACTTGACGTGTATATTGAAAATGGAAAATCGTTGTCTTGTTGCAATTTTGAAGAGAGATATTCAGTACTTGACAGTTATACACTAACGGGAACAGTTGAAAAGGCAGAAGTTTGTAAAATAATACCAGGAGAAGTATACTTATTGAAAGTAAAGGACCAATTTCCAGAAGAACGTATCGATTTTGTATATTCAACACCAAAAATGTCCTTAGTGTATTTATTGGTGGGCTGTGCACCCGATTTGTCAATTGCACAGAGAGGCAAAGAGCCACAATGGACGTACTACTTTGCCGGCATGGTAAATGGCGGAAGCTCTAATCAAATGGCAATTGCCGGGTTTACTACGAATTTAAAGAACTTTGAACATGCTTTATCAAAAGATGAATCAAAAAACCCAATAGACGGCAGTGCTTTTGAGTGGTTTTGTCAAAAGCCACAAAATTTCGCATATTTAAAAACGCCAGTGCCGATAAAAGGCAAAAAGCTGGTTGCATCCAAGAATTTGACGATAACACCACATAAGCTGATAACGACAAAGGGCGGCCTACAGATGACAAATGTACCCATGGAAAATTTTGCAGTGTTGCCGAAAATGGAAGGATCGCTAAAAATTGCAGATCCAATGACGGAAGCACAGCAAGTTACACTGAGTAGTATGGAAATTCAACAGATAGAGGAGTATTTAAAAGAACGCCGCAAACCTGCGGGATCGGCTACAACTGCGCCCCGAAAGAGAAAGTCTGCTGTACGAACACCACCGAAAGAAGGACCGAAAGCCAAAGTTATTAAGTATGATTCCACAGATTAGCAGTCTGTGTTGCGCTTGCGACGAATGCTTACACGAATGCTATGTGGTCGGCTGGTACAACGCGATCTACGTGAGCGATGATGTGACCGACGACTGTGGTGACGCCTCGACCAATAGCCCCTGTTGAATAGTCGCCCATTGCCTCGGTAGTAGTCTAAATCATAACCTGCCCCACCATATGGGCGGACGTTATTAAACCCAATAGGGGATTCAATTTGTGCCAAAACAGCTGTTTCAGTCTTCAATTTGTTAACCTGTACCCAAAGCATTATCTGCAATACCAAAATAATGAGAACCACCACCACCAGCAATACAAACCCATGTGCGTAAAATTCCATATTGTCTATTATTTTCACCCTCTGACTACATGTAAGCAAATAAAGTCTACGCAAAAATGTCCAGAAATCACTGTTTTTTTATTCATGTTTTTGAGTTGAACATCAAAATTGACCAAAAGTACAAGATATCAATGCCCAATGTGACGTTTATTCCAGATGAAGCGAGCAGGGTCAAGATGTATGGTGGTGTATGGTCTGCGCTGGAAAAATATTTCGGATGTTTTTGCCGGAATTGCGGAATTATACACCGGTTCATCGGATGTGCCAGAAAAAGCAGGAGATCCGGATACTTGCATGCGCTGTATTGAGTGTTCGATATCAGTGGTGTTGGTGCTGAGCAGCGGCACGTGCATAAGCGTTACAAACCCAACGGCGTTCTCCATGCTTCTGTTCAATTTTCGAAATCGACACATCCAAAAGAAGAAATAATGCGTCTTTTCCAAGTTTTTTGTGTCATTATCAAAATCGGCGCATTTAAGAAGAAGAATTAATGCTTCTTCTTTATTGACCATATTTTCAATTGCGGAGCATTTAAAGGAAGGAATATTGCTTCTTTTTTAATTTGGTTCAATGAGTCTCGATTGCAGCAGTTGCCAGTCTTCAAAGTGGCCAGTATTGTATAAAGTAAGCTCCCATGCCCTAATACTTCCAGAATTTTTAAAACCCCAAACCATCACTTCAGCGTACCGAGCAAGCGGACCAGTGCCCTGTGTAAATCCCTCTGCATATGTGATGTAAGGACCATCTGGCGATGCTTTTTGGACTGCCCAATCGTTGAGTCCCATATATTGCCACCACAAATCAGTACCCCACAAGTAAACGCCAGGTGGCCCTCTCCATTGAACGCGGTGTATGTAATTGGAGCCCGCTGAAATTGGCTGTACATCATTCATCACAAATTGCTCGCCCGTGTTGGCCTGCCGCCGCGGATACCACTCGCAATGGTAGTTTAGACCGAGCGGTAAGCATATGCTGCCAGGAATACTAGCAGGTGCGAGTGGAGGAAGTGGAAGGTGTAGCCCCATCAATACGTCATCGACGTTAATTGCGTATTTCCGAGAAAGATCTAATCCCATTGTTTGATAAAATAAGCCATTTAGCCGTGAGTCAATGATAAAAACGAGACGCTGTATGAAATTTTCAAGACGAGTATACACAAGTACTTCTTCCCACCAAACACCAAGCACGGCGTCGGGGCCAGTTGGCCCGGCAAGCACACGATCCTGCTGACTCCTGCGATATGGTATTCCAAAGTACTCGCCGGTTTCCGCCTGACGGAGGAAATTGAAATTCACACTGCATGTGCAATGGCGCTCGGAAATTCTGGAAATAGACCAATTGGGTATAGGTGCGTTTGTGACAGGGCAAAATGCACACGGATTTATGAGATTGCCTAACCCAGGTATATTTTGCTGGATAGTGATGTTAAAAAACTGATTAACATTCGGCAACACGGCAGTGCCGATCGGATATTGCGTCAGACTTGATAGTGTTCCGTCGTTTTGCGCATTTCTTACTGTTTTAATGTTGCATGTAGGTGTGCCGTCGAGAAGTTTCGTACTTATTGAATTTGTATTACAAATGCACTTGATATCATCCAATGGCTGGTCAATATTGTCAATTCGGCCGTCGCACACAAACGCAGTTGAACAACTGCCAAAAATACCAGTGTTGCCAATCAAACCGGGCGCAGTGCAATTGCATATGAGGATGGTGTCTGGTAGATTTGGCTCTAGCTGTACCAATGCCAAGTTACCATGAAATGGGTTGCACACATCTTGAGCTTGTGCGATTGTCAAACAATACCCGTCGTCTGGCTCTGTATTTGCAGGTATTGTAGTGGTTATTGACGACCCGGCATCTATAAACTCTGTTTCATTAGCCAGGTGAGTACATCTTGCAATTAAGCTTTGACAACCAATACATGAAAATGGATCGGAAATTTTACATTTTCGCAGCTGAACACCCGTGCACGGGTGTTCGTTTGTGATGACAAGCGTACTTGGAAATGGATCAAACGAAATATCAGCTGAAAATGGCAACAATGGTATGGGTTCTACTTCCGTTTCAATAGATTTCATTTGAAAACTGATAAAAAGTGTCAGTATGACTACTAACACGATTGTGATCAACACAAACGCAAACAGCTTGTCCATGTTACACGCTCTAATTTGATATACGCTGCGAAACTTAAAAAATTGACAATCAGTCTGTCTCAACATGTTATCGAACGAACAAAGTCAAACAATTGCTAAGTTTTTGAGCGTTATCGTTCCGTCATTTCACACGGAAACGAATGAGGCCAGACATTGGCAAATTACGGCTGAATCTCCGTATCGAATGTTGGTAGAGTACCAATCGGGAGCAACTGGACTATCTTTGGTGTGTCATGGAAAGCCACTGCTTGACATCACTGTATATCGTGAATATCCGGTCAAGAGCTGCACGTCTGTGTACCCGTCAAGCCGAACCCACAGACAGACGTTCCAATTTGCCCTCCTCGACCAACCACAAACGATAAAAATTATCGTTTACGACCAATTCAAGTCAAAATTAGTAAAAAAAGGCATCAAATATGAGCTAGTTTGTTATCCTAGTTTACAAAATGGCTATATTTCAATGAGGTGGCCGTTCGGTGTGGGAATCCGCGTCAGCTGGTATGGACATATCATTATGTCGACTGACGAAATAAAAAAAAGCATAAGGGATCAGGTGAAGTTTGGCGTTGTCAACCCCATTTTAGCTGCGTATGCGACGTCATTTGAAAATCAGCTCAGTTTGAAGTTGGTGTGGGACTCGATGATTACAGACGGTAATTTTTACACATACTACGAAAGTGCAAGCAAATTTCAATTAAAAGATACCCAGAATTTCAATTTTAATTACAAATTTGGCGATTTAGTAGACGAATCGTTGTTAAACGTGAAATTTGAATAAATCACTTTATTGTGGCATTGTTTGATTTGGATCAAGGCAGGTCTTTAGTTTCTTGTTTACAGCCAGTTGGAAGATGTTTACGAGCCCAAGAACGACAACGGCAAATAGTGCGCCTATAGCTAGACCTCCTGCGGTTTTTTGCGCCTTTTTTATTTCATCAACATCAGGAACGTCCTTTACCGGAGTGTAAATGTAAACCAGAGCAATAATGAGCAATATCAACGCAACAACTGCAATAAGCACAGCAACTGTGTTCAGCATCATTGAACGACTCGCGAATGTGTCACATTCTGGAGTGATTCGTCGCAGGAGACTTTTGTTTTGATTTTGATTCGCGGACATGATGGCTGAGAGCGAATTTGGTAGCAGTAACTACATTATGACATGTTCAACTACCCAAGCAATGTTACTCCTTTTAAATGTTTGACACCGACATATATCACTTGATGTGATTTTTTTGTTCATTTAATGCTTTATTGATGACAAAATTAACATCTTTTATGATTACATGTTTGGATCACCACATGTTGCAATCAGAAAATTGGAAATGGCATGTGGTATGTCAGATTCATCGTCAAATTTTACAAATATAAGCGGCGCATTACTATCAACGAGCGTAAAAAACTCAAAAGTCTGTCTGCATGTCACAGTGTTGGATTTGTTGGTCTCAAACGCGTACTTCCAGATAGCATTGCCGGCCGCGTCAATGATGTGTGTGTTTAGTTTGGATTTCCACCCGCTAACATCCGTGCTTGTTGAAAAAATACACTTTTCACCTAAACCCAGCCCAATAAAGCAATGTTTGTCGCGTATTTTTGCACTAGTCGCGGCACAAGCTAATGCCCTTGATGCCCACTGAAGTGTGGATATAAGTAGAACAATGCAACAAGGAACGCTAGAAGATGGCGCCGGCATTGCGTATCGGTGTTGTGTTCACGATCCGTCGAGCTTGTACGAAGTCAAAAACTGTGAGATGGGTGTGTCAGCAGACGGACGTTTTTACCATTTGGTCCGTTTTAAGTCACCGCAATCAAATACGACGCGAATAAATCCAGAAAGTTACGCTCCTCGCACGTACAATGAGCAAGGTGGATATTTGGATGCCAATGAATACACAAAAGAAAGGGTGATAACAACAATCGCAAGCCTCTCCAATGCCACAAACTCGGCGTTACTGATAAGTGTTGTGTCACAACTGATATTGTACTTCAAACACCTCCACGAGTCATCAATTTTAAATCAAATACTTGAAAAAACAGGAAATTCTAAAAAATTTATCGAGAACGTCGCTTCACTTGACGCAAATGGTGGAATTCAGTTTTTGTTCCGATATGCGTTAAAATTGTCAAATAACATAAAAAATGAAGCACTTGCGAAGCAATCGATGAATTTAGTCGATATAGTGAGGTACATTTTTTATAGAGAGTCATCGGCAAAGTCTAGTAGTGGGAAAAAGCAGCAATTGGGCGGTTGTACAAACCCAAAGTGCCGACTGAAAGGACGAGTGCAATTTTTTGTGTCATTTGATTACACCGGCCTACACTCTTGCTTTTGTTTCAATGTTTTGGCAACTAGCAGCCCAACTGCCACAAAACGTGAAATATTCTTCCGTTTAGTAGACTATTATGGAGACAGTGACAGTGCGGAAGCGTTTCGCCGTCTTCTGGGATGAAGCTACGTAGGTAGCAGTAAAGAAAAAAAAATGGTTGAGCCAATTAATCCTACTCAATTTTCAACAATGTACGCAAAAGACGCACCAAGGCGTAAAAGTTCGTTATCTGGATCGTCTTCGTCGTCGTCTTCGGATAGCGATAGTAATGAGGCGCATACAAAGCGCCAGCATGAGTGCACAGAAGACAGTGCGACGCTGCTAATTGAGGTCGCACAATCAACATGTAAACGCGTAAAATTGGAAAAGCTCGACATTGATAATGCCTTGCTATTAATGACCCGTATTCACAGTGGTATTGCTAAAGCAGACGTTGACACATTGAGTGATGCCAAAAAGCTACATGAAATGCTACAAGCTTATAAAACTGACGAGCTGTCAAATTAGACAGACACAACATGGCTGATGGCGTTTATGTATCGAAGCGACTAAATAAGCTGCGTGAGCGGTTGTTGAATGCATCAAAACGAGATTCTGAGATAAGAGACCGGGTAGATTCTGCTATTCCGGCGGCACTAAAAATGCAACTGTACGAACACGATGTGTATGGCATTGAGAACCGGATGGACCGGGCAAAAATCGTCTCTGAGATATTTGCAATGCGTCGCTATTCTGCAAACACAGCGAGAAAATATTTCAGCGTTTTGCAAAATATTGGGCTGTTTGGCGAAGAAGAGGTCCAAATCAATGAGTTTGCGTTTCAAAAAATAAAACCATCACAGCAGAGAATGCCGCCCATGGAAGCGTTTGTAAAAACGATGCATGAGGTTCAGCGACGCGTTGATATGTCGGTTGGGCACACGGATTATGGTGTGGTGCTATCAGAAAAGTTTGCAGAAGTTCGGGGGCCAGAGCGTGCTAATCATCATAAATTGTCGTCACAAATAACGAAAGCGATAGCTATTCGGTTTGCGTCGCTAACTTGCCTGCGAGTTGCCGAGGTGATGCGCATTGACGCTGATATCTTGATACGGCTACTAAGGCGTGAGAACGTGGTAAAATTGCAGCGAAAATGTAACCAGACAGAATGGATGGTGTTTTATTACTCAGCATTTGACCAATTATTGAGGCAAATGGAAGTTTTTTTCCGCGTGCCCATCCAAGCAATGGCCGAATATGGAGTAAACGATCGTTTATTCCGTATGACTGACCGTACAATCAAGTACGAGATTCGTGACATTTACAGAATTGCAAACCAAGTTGAGCCTCCATTTGGATTTGGAATGCACACGATAAAGTATGTGGTAGCCACAAATTTGGCATCAAATGGTGAACTGGAGGCTGCCAGATTGCTCATGAATCATAAAAGCATAGCCACAACAAAGCGCTATGTCCGTTTTGACAAATTGCGAAACGAACGTGTGTTTAAAGCGCTATCGAGCATGGACGGCGGCTATTTCAAAGAATTGAACGACATTTTTATGTAGCCTTATCGCGGTAGCTGGTAAAGGCATACTTTAGCTGCATAATACCTTGAGACCGAACATAAAGGGCGAATATTGCAATAATTGCAAGGATAAATACGAAAATCTTGACGAGTGTCTGTGCGGTGCTGGCAAGTACCATTATGGCAATTATGACAACAGAAAGCACAATGACGGTGGGGTAGACGTATGTTGGTATATCCGGCATTGTTACATCGGCACCAGCGGTGGATTTGCCGAGTGTTGGCGGCTGTGACGGTTCAAGTGGTTCAATGTTGTCCATACTGGACCGCACGCGTGCGCTGTCTGCAGTCACTTGCTGTGCTAATTCTTGATCGCTGTTCATGCTTGTATGAATTTTAACGTGGAAAACTCGTGTGTAATGTTGGTTGTAAACGCGTTTGCGTTTGTTGCATCTACTAAATTCTGTGCGTCTTCGATTAATGCAATAATATCATAGAAATTGCGATAATCTGAAGATTTGGGTACTAGGCGTGTCAAAATTTCAACATCGTCGTATCTTAAGCAGTTTGCGAGTACACACCGTGCTCGCCTAATACCGCTCACCAGATATTTGGCCCACATTGCAGATAGGCCACGACCATATGTGGTGTCAAAGTACTTTGCAAATTCAGTCAAATTTGTGAGTTCACAAAGCTCTGCATACGAATATTTGTACGTAACGTTCGGTGGGTACGGGATTTTGGGAATATCCTCGTTCCTGCCATGAGACGCACTAACCACACAATTGAGTAGCTGGTTTTTTTCGGAAATTTGAAACATGGCTGGTGTAAAGGGAGCGTCTGTGTCGATTTTTACGCTATAAAACATGTCGCATGGATCACGCCGGTAAAATTTCATGATATCATCTTGGTCGACAAGGCGTATTCCCTGAAATTGTGCAAGTATGACGTTGACAAATGACGTAATCTCCCGTTCATTGAATGGTTTGCTCGAAAAACCTCGAAATTCTCGGTAAACGTATGCACGACTGCCTGTATTTAGCCGAATTTTTGCACAATTTACCAAAGGGTCTCTGTAATTGAGAAAATAGAATTGACGCCGAGTTTTGTTAAATCCACCACTGACAGTCGATATGTTTGTATTATTAATGGACAATGCTGACATTTCAAGGGACACAAACGCAAACGCAACCAAAGTTATATTGGCAAATGTGGCGACAGCTGGCCGTCACGTGATTGTCACGACCGACCAATCAGCTCTGATTGGCAATCTTGTGGATTTGTTGAATGTGATGAGGACCAACTGCCAATATGCTCTGATAGTGGACGATCGCGATAATATATATCCAATGTACGAAAAGGTGTCGTTAATTTATAAAATTTTCAATAACAGCTGCGATGTTGAATATATGGCGAGATGTGCGTAGGTAGCTGCTGCAAAAATGGACGACACTGCCTTTTTTCTAATTACAATTTTTATTGTTCTTTTAGTATTTTTGAACTTTTACTATATGAGTAACAGGAATGACCAAATAATCATAAAATCAGTGGCTGCACTGGCAATTTTGGTCGACACCAAAATTAAATCCATGGAAGACCAGATTGAGGAAATTGACGGTAGAGTAACGGCACTTGAAGAAGCTGGCGCCGGTGCATTATCGGCCAACGAGCTGCAGCCTATGCTTACCCGATTTGCAGAGGATTGCAAGACATTAAACAAGAATAATTTGGAGATTATGTCGACGTTTGGTGACGTGTACAGGAAACTCGGTGAAATTGATAATAGAATTGGAACTTCCGCCTGATTATGTGTTGATTGGAAGAATTTTGGTGTTTAATAGGCGAGTTATCTCGTTTTCTATCTTGGCGTTGGATTTTAACGTCTTTGTGAACGCGTCAATGTTCATTGGTGGCGGGGACGCTGCCTCTACTGGCGGAATAAGCTTATTTACAGAACTGCGCCCCGTTGAATATGTATTATTCGCAAACAAATCACCACCAAAAGAGTCAATGCTGTCAGAATCCCATCTATTTGGGGACGAGCGCCGGTAAGGGGGTGACACTGAAACGCGTGGAGAAGGGGAACGCATTTTAGATACGTATGGAGATGGGGAACGCTGATACACAACTTGTGGCGCTACTGGAGAACAACGACGGGCCGCCTCGTCGACCAACATCACGGGCGACGAAGGACGAGACACCGACTTGTTAAGTACAGCAGGCGACGGCGAACGAGACACCGACTTGTATGGTTCCACCAGAGGCGACACCGATCGAGACGGAGCCTTCGCCTTCGCCTTCGGCTCGATGTCATCGTTTGTTGACGACTTCTGCGTATCAAAGCAGATGCGTTTTTTTGCCTGACGCGGCAGCGGTGAATAGGATATTTCTGATATTTCAGAATCAGTCGAGTATTTTCGCTTTCGCGGTGGTGTAGCAATTTCACCAAGTTTAGCTGCAGTGATATCATTTAGTGAATTTTTATCAGTGATATCATTTGCAGCGTGTAAAATGTCCTCTAAAAATCCAGAAGCACTGATAGTGTCTGCTTCGTTGTTTGTAGAGCTAACTTGTGCGTTTAACAAAGTCAATAAATTAGACCCAATCAAACTCATTCCCATGTTTTTTGCAATTGTGATGTACAAATTGCTAATTGGAGCAGATTGTCCGTTTGTGTCGCGAATCAGAATTTCAATTTCGTCTGGTTGTAGCTCAATACTAAGATTTTCAGGATTTAACACTTTGCCGAGCGCTGGAAGCCTGTTAACTGCAACTTGAAGTCCATTTTTGCACATCCATTTTGCAACCATGATGATTTGACGTTTTGACTTGATGCTGTTAAGACATGCGCACATCTCCACCAACTCGTCCTTGGTAAGTTTAGGCCGAGTTGCGAGAAATTTGCGAATTCCGACGTCTTCGCTGAGTGTTGAGATGATTGAAGCTCTCTCGAAAATGCGCATTTTGATTTTTTGCGTTTCACAAAGTTAGTGGTTACAACTATTTGGACAAATAGCCGCCAAATATGAAAACTGACATCATATTTTTTACGCTGATAACGATAATGCTGCTAGTCGCAGTATTTTACGTAATGTTGTATTTAAATTACGACTTTAGTGCGTATTTTGAGTATTTGCGGACAACCAACCTGCAATTACAAAACAAAAATCTGGCCGATCTTATAAATGGCAATGGAATTGGAAATTTGCCGTCTGTTGATATTATAACCAACGACCCATCTATTAATCAGATGCAAAAATGCGCAGAAGGGCCTATATTTATGGGACAAAGCACAAGCGATTTATCGTGTAAACGACTTTGTGGCAATTCCGGATCAGTACTGCAAATATCACCCGGTGAAATTGTCTATTCAAATGGGCAATTATTGAAACCAGGTGCATGGTGCACGGTTTTGAGACCAAACTGCAACTTGAATACAACGTATGCAGTTGCAACGGTGAACAGTGTGGCATGTAGACCCAAATACCCACGTATGTTTGGCGGAGAACTTGGCGACCGGATAGTGGCGTGCAACAACTCAAATCACCACTCGTCCAACAGTGTGCTGATGGACAACTTGCTAAACCAACGCGTCAATAGATACACTAAAATGACAAATGAGGATGAATTGCTACCCG
Organism: Thermodesulfovibrionales bacterium; assembly: GCA_022865525.1. GTDB lineage: Bacteria > Nitrospirota > Thermodesulfovibrionia > Thermodesulfovibrionales > SM23-35 > JALHSV01. Next base: position 10,745 of record JALHSV010000215.1, on the reverse strand, counting down.
ATGGGAGTTTTAGGTTTACGTGTAGGTTCGGTGACGACACACGCCTCAATGCATTTATGCCGCACCCAATTGACCGACTGCATCCTGCCATAAATCCATGTACACGCACAATGTACGCGGCAAGTAGGTCAATTCAACGAAAACCGACTGGAGAATGTGATTGCGGCAATTTAAATGACACACGGGTGGCAAACAGGGACCCCAATGACCCATTTAGCGAATGCACTAGCTGTTACATGAGGAGAATTGGAAATGAAACCACAATATCTACAGATTGTTACACATTATCAAGCATTTATTCAGATGCATCATCAAGGGTGGTGTGTCAACCGTCTAGGTTTAACGACACGGGAGCTGATTGTCAAAATTTTACAGTGACAGCAGTGACTACTGATAACGATTTTCCATTTCACCCTGTAATTCCAACTTCTGCCACGCGTCAACCGGTAAAGGCTTTCAACTCTGTCTAGATGAAAAAAACGCATCGTAATCTGCCTTGAATTTTGACCGGTTTGCAACAAATTTATGCATTGTTCCGGTCTCAAAAACAGATTGCATGTCAACATAACCTCCCAATGGGATAGCTGCATCGACTAAATTTCGAATGTTGGAATTTGCCAGGAATATGGATATGCGCTCAAGTGGAGTTTCCGCGTATGTACTCAAATTGGCAGTGTACTGTGTCAACTCAGAACGTCTTATTTTCAAGGGTTTGAGTTTTGACCTCTCAAATATGTGTGGATTGCTAATTTCCTTAAAATTCAACGCCTTAACAGCTTCCACGGTTTGGTCATCGGTGTAAGCAGCAGATTTTGCAGTATTCAAAATACCCCTGATCTCCTTTTCACTTGCAGTGTAGAAAAATTCAGTATCTCCGCACAATTTCTCGAACAAGTGTGTGATTTCGAGGGAATATGTGCGAGACGAATGTATTTTTTGTAGATGTTTACCGGATGTTATGCGAGACAATCCAACATAAATGCTCTCACACTGCGCATTGTCAAAGTTAAGTTCAACGTCACCGACAATAGTGAGCCCCTGTGCATTGTGAAAAGTGGATACTCTGGTCGTTAAAAGCGGAAATTGGACAATTCCATCACATCCGTTGTCAATAAATACAGATTCGAGTCGTATTGCGTCTTCTAACGTTTTTAAGATGGACGTTTGTTTGAGCGTGACCTTGCCAAGCATGAACGTCTTGCCTGGGTGGCTGGGGTGGCGTATTGTAACGCTTTCCGGGTCGCCTTTGTCATTTACAAGTACACTGATTAACTGTACGCGTCCTAGACTAATGCAATCACTGCCAGTGTATATGTAAAAATCTCCGGGTATTAACACGAGTCCCATGAAAAACTTTGGACTCTCATTTGGAATGGGGACGAGTCTTGTAATGTTGGATTTATCTGTATATTTTCCATAATATTTTGACACAAAAAACGTAGTTTCTGTCACAGTTAGATGTTGAACGAGATCAATGGTGCGCCGACGCAGTGACTGGTGCCACGCGGCTAAATAACATGCATCGATATTGGGCGGCATGTGGTAGTTTCTTCTCAGATTTTTAAATAGTTCATATTCCATGGAAAATCCTAATCGCGTATCACCATATCCATATTTTTTTATCATTTGTCGATAGTCATCGAGGATTTGGTTATAATCAACGTCACTACACCGCATTACTTTACGAAGGTGAAGTGATATTGGCGCCAGGTGCCGCAGTAGATAGCTGTTGCTCACACTTCGCCCGAAGCACATATGCATTGGTGACTTTTCAATAGCTGTTTGCTGTTGTGAATCACCACTAAAGACAACATTGATCCCATAATACCGCCCAACCAAGTAAATTGCTATCAAAAGCTCTGGGCCAATGACAGTAAATTCGTCTATAATTAACGTTTTAAAGGCCGGCAATTTCACAAAGCAACTTTGGCGAACCAGCAACAGCAGCCTTATTAAAATGTCAACTTCCTCTGTGTCAGGGGTGTATTTGTTGAATGCTTGAAAAAAACTCACACGAAACATGCGCATTGTTAACTTTTTAACGCTAATTGATGCAGATATTGTCCTAATTCGAGACATGATTGAAGCCAGTTCAGTTTTATAAACGCTGGCAGCTATTATGTCTTTGTAAGTGATGGCAAAAGCAGAAAGCGTGAACGTTTTTCCGGCGCCGGGTGGACAATCGAGGACGAGAATAGCCGGTTGGCCACCATCGTATTCGCCTTCTTCGATACTTTGATGGATGCGTAAAAAAACAAGCCGCTGTTCTGGCGACAATACCTCATATATAGCGTTATTTATGTCAGAATGTCCGGGATGCAATGTTGAAAAGTTGCGAAAATGCACGATTCCCGCCTCGCTTGGGAACATGCGCAGTCTTTGTGCATGTACTGACATGTTGACCAAATCGTCAAACGAGCTGACAGCCGACGGCAGACAGACACTCGACACGGGTGCACTTTTGTAGTCAATTTTTGTATTTATCAGACTAATCGGGTTCATCTTCTACAACTTGGCGTCCGTTTGCGGCACCACTAAATAAACGTCTGCTATTTAGAAAGAACGATTATATTAAAATGACGCAAAGGGCCAATTTTACAACAACTGACATAATAAACGCGGGAAAGTACTCGGGTGGCCGACTTTCCCTATCTACTGTGGAATTTATGAACAGGCCAGACAAGTATCCGCACATTGTAAGCTGGCTAGATGTAAAGGTTAGATTGGCAGATCCCGTGGCTGATTTTTATGTGCCACCGGTTCTTCGACAACAAAATCGCGGAATTGTAGTGACTGTTGACGTGACTAAGAAGGTATGTGACAAAATTTCGTGCAATTTTGCGCATCCATCAGGCGAATGCACAAAAGAAACGAGCGTGCTTCGGTACAGAGTCGGGGACTTGGATAGGTTTGAGCTTGCATGCCAGCCAGCATGCTTTAATTTGCTAAATAATCCGACGTTTGATGAAAACGACAAAGAATATCCACATATGTCGAGAGTGGTGCACAACAATGGCAATTGTGTGTTTGTACCGGGCGGCGTGATGTGGTCAGAATTGCCACTTTTCAGGTCAACCGAGAAATTCGAAACACGAGTCAATGATTTGCCGCACGGATTTGATTACAAGTTTAACGAATTTAGCGCAAGTGGATACGGCGGAACTTACAACAAATCATATTGTGACTCATTTTTTGACCAATATGACGAAAAAAAGAAGGTATGCACAACTCCGCTGTGGATGCTTCCACTTAATGCAGTAGTTGGTGAAAATGTCATAAAAATGGCAAAAGCGGGAGTTAATTCAATCATAAACAACGGCAACCCGATTCCTTGGCCAAATCATCCACCACCGCCGATAGTTGAGGCCGAATTTCAGCTTGAAGGGTGGCTAAGCGACATCAATCCAGATTTTAAGCTATACGACCCGGACGGTGACTACCCAGCTCAACAGGTTTATCCAGATGTGCAACTTGGTCCATTGGTTTCGGTTGTGGAGTCAGCATTGGAAAAAATCAGAGCGAGAATATCACTATTTAAGCTAAACGCAGGTGATATATCGACTGAACAGCGTATATCAATGGAATCAATGCATTACACGCAAAAAACACCAACAGCCTCGACGGCCGCCGACCCTGCTGATTTTGTCAACCAACAAATTTTTGACGGCGAAAAATGGTGGGGTGACACAATGTATGAGGTATTTTTTGGGATTATTGGCGAACTTTTGACCGATCCAATGTTTCTTGCATCACTGGGGTTTGATTTCTTGTCTGACAAGTTTGTAAGTGCCATCCAAAAGGGTGCAAAAGATGGTCTGGCTAAAATTTCTAAAGCACTGGCCGTCAAAATAGCGAGTCTTGGCAAATCCGTGAGTTCAAAGGTGCTGGCCGTTAGTATCCGCACGACAGTGGCCCGCACTATGACGCACATCACACTGAAAGTGGCAAGTACGCTAATCCTTGCTTTGGGCAAAATTGTGGCACTGGCTAGTTCGGTTATTGGTATTGTGCTGATTATTGTGTCATTACTTGATATCGTTTTCATGTTTTGGGACCCACTTGGCATACAAAACAAGTATCCACCTGGTTATATTGACGAAGTGCTGTTTTACACCGACGCCGCATTACGTCAGCAATTTCAAATGTCAATTCCACGCGTAAATTTTGACGTGCTGAGTATGATAACAATGTCACAAGAGGAGATAATCACGTTAAATATTGGAAGCTTAGAGTGGGTTTTTGAATATTTCGATGCACTTGAAGTTAACTCGGAGGGATCGCGTATTGACAGAGGACCCGATATTGAGTTTGATTTACCAGCCACTGACATTGAAAGTGAATTGGATCGGCTGCACACTCGCACTCAGCTGTGGACACCACGCCAATTTAGTGATTTTGAAGCAAAACACACGGATCGATGGAACCTATCAAAAGCTATGCAAATTTTAGGAACCGGTGTATTTGCAATTGCTATATTATTTGTGATACTGCAGTCACATTTGGCTGCTTTTATTGTATTGATACTCAGTGTATTGATAATTTTCATATCTTTATTCAATTTAGAGGGAGATGTACTAATCGACAATTTGCCCCGACCCGCCATGAGACGGTTCTTCGACTTTGTACGAATATAAATAGACTTGATACATATCTCGCACCAAATTTGGGAATTTTGACGTCCAATATTCAATGGCACTGCCACTCTGCGTTAACCCCGTAAACAAGAATGGATCAACGTGATGAACCGTCATATTGCGGATAAGCCGAACTAGCCCCAGCAATCTCGGATTTATGGTAAATTTTGCCATCGTGATGGTGTGTAGGATCGTCTCGTTTATTTTTAATTGGTAATTCTCGTATTCCGCAAAATCCATGAGGAATCCAGCGAGCCGTGGCAGCGACTCGAGTCTTATACAGAAATCTATGACAAATTTTGCATACTGGGACATTGTCCAGAAATATGGATGATTAAGCACGGCTTCAATGCTAAATTCACCGGACATCTTGATCGTGTTCGTCAGATGAAGTAAAAGTGAGTAATTACTAGTATCCTCGTCGCAGTGCTTGGCAACTTTATCAAATATACTCGTGATGTACCTTTTTATGTCACAAACTGGAAGATGACCAGTTTTCCATGGCAAAAGCATCAGCGACTGATCAGATTGTCGAATGTATATGTGCTTTGTGCGAATGTTGTAAATGCCCCCCGACAAAAGACGGCATGCAGCATGTAAATAAGAGGCAAGCATCTGCTTTTGTGCCAAAATACTGTACCGAAAGCCTGGATCGATTACATCAAATGGTTTGGTGACGTAATGTTTGATGTTATCATGAAAAAACCACATCAAGACATCGTCTGTGGCGGCAAGCTCACATATTGGAGATTTTATGATACACACCGGCTGGTCATAATTGAGTAATCCGCTGTAAATTGAGCAAGTTTCGTTGGTTTCCAGCACCGCGTCGTAATCACACCAGACGGGTGGATTTTGAAGTAGCTCGATTAGTCCAGTATCGCAAGGGATGGTGGTAGGCATTGTGCGTATCGCCGCACACTTGCCGTTTCCGGCAAAGTTACCAAAACGGTGTTCTCTGGACACGAACATTGATTAATTGCGGGGAATTGACTGAGGTAATTTATGTCAATGGTGCCGCCAATGCACATTTTATTTAGCTGTGTAATGTCGTCCGGAGCTATGCCTGGGTCGACGCTCCTACACAGGTATTCGTACCGGCCTAACGCAACGTTACCCACGAAATATGTAAGCACGCCTCTTGACGCGTCGCACTCGTTAGATGGGACAGTGGTGTTGATGACGTTTGCGTTTAGACAAATGCCGTTGCGACAAACGTTCGAGTTATTGCTGCACAAAGTTGAACAATTTTGATCTTCAAAGCAATATACTGTAGATTGGTCGCAGTTTACTCGTTTTCCAAGTGACAAATTTGAAGGATCAGATGAGATGGCTGGAGGTGCGTCAGTGTCAATTTCTAAGCCTTTAAACCACACGGCAAGTATAGCAAGTAGCAGCACGATTACAAGTGACACAACAATGACATTGATTTTTTGATTTATATCCATTTTATTGTGTATGTGAATGTTCTACATTGTAATTTAAACGCAACAAGTTACCTTTACGAAAAAATGAGGCTAATCCTGCCTTTAACAGCCTCGCGGCAAATGGGACAGGTGCCATCAAGAACAAAAACGCACTGACCGCAAACACAGACATGTCGGCACGGCAGCAACACGACGGTTGCCGTCAAATCAAGACAAACTGAACATTCGTTTGAAGTTTTAGCGGCTACAGTGGTGATACAAAGCTCTTCTTTGCCAATTGTTGACTCGTTCATTTGCAAATATTCACAATTACTTGAAAATTTGTGATGTTCAATCCATGGATTGTCAGCAGGCTCCCAGTTTGAAATTTCCACACTGCAATGAAAGCACTTTACCACGTCACCTACTCCCGAGTAATAAAGCCCAGCTTTAGCTAAACGTGTTGGTGTCTGTTTAATAACAACCGGCCAGCCTTTGAATGACGCAATACGCTGGTCAAATGTCGAAAGTTTTGACGGAACGTGTTTGCCAATGCCGCATACATCAATGCTAAGAGGCGGTAAAATCTCATCAATGCGTTTACCAGACAATGGCTTATTGGATGTTACGCGGCGCTTTAACAGCGGGCAATATGGCGACTCTTTGATGTGATTTTGTAAATGGCATCCATTTTGGTGTAAAACCACACGACAAAAAAAACAACAAACATTCGATGTTGAAGATAAAAAGTACAACCCAGTCTCTGCTAAATGCTTATAATTAGGGTATATTTGTTCGCCGTGTGATTTAAACGAGAGACATCGATCTGCTTCGCGGCTGTAGTCCATTGTAATTACAAGTGCGATGTGCGACTAATCGTACAGTCCAATTTTCGGGTGATTTTATACACAAATTTAAGCTTTTACTGCAACCCATACAACTGAGATCGTCTGGTGATATTATGATGTAATTTTGACGTTTATCTATGTTTGTGTAGGTAGATACAGGAAAAGCAACAATAAACGGTAATTCCGACACTCTATCTATGAACGTCACAGAGTGTTTTGTAATTTTTTCAATTTTGTACCTTTTGCCAGCGTTAATTGCGATGTATCCATATTTTTCAGACAAAACCGACAGCTGTGTCGGTATGCGTGTAGGATACATTGTTATTGACTTGTTGTCGGTGTGTTGGTGATGCGGTGAATTTCGTAAAACCCTCAAGTTGACCCTAAAAGTGCTGTAAGTGTAAAACGATGCTGTCCTAACAAACGAAATCTGTAATAAAAGGATACATAGACATATAATTACCAAGCATAATGACGTCACGGTTTCCAGAGCACGGCTTATCTTTTTCATGATTGCTGCCTAGTTCCGCAGGATTGCGACCCGGATGAGAACAACTGCCAATTTTTTGGCATATTTTAGGATGCATTTCCTTTTTTTCAAATTATACGAACCTTTCATTGTTGCAGATTAGCGTGATTCCTAGATACACAAAAATTGCACCCGCCACCAATCATCACTAATACCAAGAATTGTGAGAAGAATCGACACCCAGTGGATGCGTGTCTTGAGCGTACAAATGTTCGGCCAACTGAAACAAGCCAAACCGACTACGCATGGATTGCAGCGTAGCGACATTGGCAAGCGCCCACGACGAATACGTATATATGGTGATGTCACGCATGTTACTTGCAAATTTAACTACAATTTTTGCCGAAGATATGGTTATACACTGGAGAGTGCGTGAATACTTAAACATATTGCCGATGACCTCGAACAGGTCTCGGTCTTGGAACGGTACATTCCCAAAATCGCCCTTTAGACCGATCGTTGCCTCACAAAAGTCTAAATGACGCAATTTTTTTGCTGATTCGGCAAGCCTGGGCCATTGGAATTTGACAGACGTCGCACTCGATTGTATGGACAACATGACCAAATTGGGAGTTTTGTCGAAGAAGTCAAGAGAAGACATTGACTGTGGTACTTTAGTTAAAACTAGTGTTTTTGCGTGTTTTGCGTACACACCTAGCATGTTTATGATTGAATTGGCGTGCTCGGCTTGGTGAGATATATTAAGAATCTCAACGTATTTGGGCTTTAGACGCAGGGGCATAAAAGGGGAATACAAGTTTGTCGGTATGTCTTTTGCACTAAAATTGTGCAAAAATTTGATAGAAAGGTGCGACAATGATGACGATCTTGAAAGATAATACAAGACTTGCATTATTTGAGAGAGGCATGGCATTTCAAGATGCAAATCGGACAGTGATTGAAGATTGATGCGATCGTTGCCCTTCATGCCCATAACCTTAAACATGGATGCATTTTGGCTTTCAATGTACTGAATTTTAGACTGAACGGTTGAACATTGCTTTATTTTTGCAATTGGAACATCAGTATCAAACGACTCGCCACCAATTTTGATTTTTCGTACATTTGGTGTGTATTTGGCAACACGCCAAAGCTTTGTAGTGTCAACGCAGTCCCGTGAAGCATGTAAGTGCAATTGCGTTACGTCACTATCCGCGGCACAAATTGCCTCTTTCCAGTTTGTGTGAGTAACCACTAATGTTTTGCCCGTGCCGTAATGTCTCATCTCGTTCAACTACATATGCGGCCATCCGTCAAAACTGCGTTGTAGCGTAGATTCAGTCCACGTTTCGTTTTTTGTCGATAGAATTGAAAAGTTTGTTAAACAAATGCTCGATTGAGATGAGGTAGCCGTCAGGTGTCTCGTCGTCCCGCACCATACTACTTGCATTGGCAGTTATATCCGGAATTGGTATTGACAAATCGTCGTTAATGTAGTTGTTGTGTAGTCTAGTTTTTAAGAAATTTGTCGTTTTTACGGTGAAATCATCAAGACTTTCACCAGGAGGTCTGCCTTTTTCGAATAATGTAGCAATTAGTATATACTGCTGCGATGTAACTGGCGGATATAGCAATTTGATGCTGTATATAACGCGACTGCACAATGACCGATGTGTGATAATGCCGCTGCTACCGGCGACGCCGTTAGACATAGTGTCAGTTGTGCATATTTTAAATTTTCCACTTGACCACACACTGTCACCAAAAACATGACGACGAATGGAATCCCAGCCTTGTAAATTGAAATTTCCAGTTACAATAAAAGGTATTTTGGAAATTTCATATTCTGCCTGTATGTATGCAAACATGGCATAAACGCCACGTGCAGCAGATTCGCTGAAATAGCTTCCCATCCACTCTTGAGACAATGAATACACAATGTAGTGTTTGTTTAAAAATTTATTGATACATGTTGTTTTTGTGAGCCTATTGCTTGAATCACCAACCAAACGCACCACGTCATCCATTTCCAGTGATTCGTTGTTAATAAATATGACAGTGCTGCCATGAGTCACTTCTCGAAATCCACCAATTAGGCCGTGCGACCCGTACTGGTCCCGTTTTCTTAATTTGTGGTAAATGTCAGTATTGTAGAGCGAAATTTTGTGTGGCTTACCCTTTATCATTACAGAATCTGCATGGTTATCAGTCAAACTCAAAATTTCAGGTTTTTTACCGCCGAGCAAATTAACAATTGCATCGACAATGCCCTCGGGCCTGGTCTTTTGTCCACTGACCTGCACCACATCAAAAGATGCATTAATCGCAGATTGGGATGTGTTTTTTGAGTTCTGAACTGAAGTAAACGTAATAACAATCGCCGCAACGACAATGATGATTAATGTTCCAATTATTATCCATTTAAAAATGTGAACTTTCATGGTGGATGATTGACGATTGAGTGTTTACTGCTAACTCAGCGCAGCTGCTATTTAAACTGATAAACGCTGTACGTGCGCACATTTTTGGAACCAAGTGTGCGAGTATGTGTATTTTGAGTACGCAAAGTAGATAACGAACAACAAAAGGGCGATGTAGATAAACGTCGGCTTAAAAAGTCCAATTAAAACGCATGAGATTGCGGCTGTTAGGAGCACAACTTGGCTGCTGACAGCAACATTGAAAAAGTTGGTGGCAATGAGCGTCTCACAGTTAATGAATGGGTAATATAGAACGGGTTTTAAATCAAATGTTGATTTAAGGAGACATTCGAGGCACTCGCTGCACATTTCAACGGTAGAATAGACATGCCCACCTTTAGTAGTTCCAGAAGTAAGGTGGGTACCTGGGTCATACCCGCCCATATGTACTTCAAGGTTTTGCGATGGTATGTTAACATACCAGTGGTCAACTAACCCGAATATTCTTTTAATCGGTCTATGTTTCAGTTCTACTAATATGGTCTCACTGCTTTCGGACATGCTTTTTAGTTACTAAAATGATCCGAACACTGAAGGACTTTGCAATTGCAGTTGACGACGTCGATTACTCACTAACACTGAAAAATGCAAGCACAACACGACCATCTACTTTAATGGGATGTCCAGATTCGTTTTGGCCGCTGTTTTTAAATCAATTCCCACATTTTCGAGAAATATCACTGGAAGGTGTGGCAATTTCCGGCGGAGTGATTTTGGATGTATTGTGCGGCAGGAAAGTGAATGACATTGATTTGTACGTGATAACACGAGACAAGCGATATTTTGGAGACCGGGTTCACACAATAATGAGGTCATTGGAGGAACACTGTGGCGGCATGCGAATGGTGACGCGTGTCCATGATGTGTATACGGCTTCGATGTGTGGTAGCGCAGTCGATGTTCAGATT
>JALHSV010000214.1 GCA_022865525.1 Thermodesulfovibrionales bacterium | reverse complement strand
GTGGGACATTCTCTGGCTATATTTACGTCACTTTCCCCTATGATGATTCTTCAATTCCTCCAGGCAAAGAAAGTAATCTGAGGCTTTTCCACTGGGAAGCACCAGGATGGAAGGATGTGACGGTTCTGCCAGTAGATACAGTGAACAATAAGATAACAGATAGAGTTACTTCTCTGTCGCCATTTGGAATCGGCTATTATCTTGGTTCTGGATCTGGATACTCAACTGGTGCTAATACAAACATGATAGCAATTTTAGCCCTATTTGCTATTTCTGCCGGTCTATTCGTCTTGAGAAGGAACAGATGGATGAAGGCATGTTGAAAGAATTAAGAGTATACCCACCTATTGCACAAAAATTGCGAATAAGCAGCTTTTGATGCTTGACGGACGGGCCTTGGGACCTGATTGCAATGCTAATGTTGAAGTTCACTGGAGGTTGCCTTCTGACTATCGTCTTTTTCGTCATGCCCGAAGTTATCAGTCGGGCATCCATGTCTTTATATAAAATGGATCCCCGCCTAAGGACTGCGGGAATGACGACTCGAATATCCGTCTTATTTACGACGTATAGGTATAGCTAAACGATATCATCAACGGTAACTTCGGCCTGTTCGAGAATGGATTTTAGTGTCCCTAATTTGAGTGTTTTGCCGGTATGCATAGGAATAGTTACCCTGCAAATTTTCACAGGATGTTTAAGGATCAAATGGCTGCCTTTTTGATGATGTTCGTAGAAACCCAATCGCTTCAATGCCGTGACCAGCTCCTTGGCTGTGAGTCTCGGCATCTTTTGGCTCATGCAGCAACTTCTATCTTCTCGGAAATTTCTTCAGGCACAGGAAGGCCATCTTTTTGCAGTGATTCAATATATAATTGGATTGCTTCTTTAATATTTTCAAGAGCTTCTTCATATGTGTCGCCTTCAGAGATACATCCTGGTAAGGCAGGCACAATTACAGTGTATCCCCCCTCTTCAGCAGGGACAAAATTTACTGTATATCGATGAATCTTCATATCTAAACTATATAATGGGAAAGAGTTTAGAGTCAAGAACTTGCAGGATTGATTTTTGACGTCAAATATTGTCATAGAAAAAGAAAAGTTTTTTATAATAGCTAAAGACACAATCAAGAAGTCTCTCAAGTGGTATTCCTATCCTCTCATCTATTTTCTTGTCACAGGTCTTGTCTGTGCTTACGCTTGGTATTCCAGACCTATCCCCCACAGAGCAGGAATAAAGATTGTATTCAAGACAATCTCGGTTATCCCCACACTCATCGGGATAGGAGCCACAACAGTATGGATTGCTGCAATTGTTCTTATCGTTGGTATTGCCTATTGGTTACAAAAGAGATTTCCTCAGCTTGCCATCTGGAATAAGGCGGAGAGTGTTTCACTTCAGGGAGCGTATTCTGATATAAAAGCCCATGCAAGTCTCTGGAGAAAGATTGCAAATGCATCGCTCTCTGTTTTAGGTATTCTCTTAATCGTTGCAGGTCTCAGTCTTGCCATATGGATTTCACGACCCTATATTACCCTTCTTCTTTCAACATCAAAGATAAAGGCGTTAGAGAACAAAGTAAAACTCGGACGGGTTCAAGGCAATAGAATAATTATTCCCACAGCCCTTGTAGATGTCCCTATCCTTGAAGGGGTGAGTATTGGACAACTGTCACAGGGTGTTTGCCACATTTCACAGTCACCGTCTCCAGGTGAAGGAGGGAACTGCATAATTGAAGGTCATAACCTTGCAGAGTTTGGGTGGTGGAGGCCACAGAGCTTTTTCAGCATGCTTGAAATTTTGGATAAAGGAACTCCTATCTACATTTTTTACAATGGCAGAAAATATGTCTACAAAGTGAAAGAGCAGGCTTACAAAAATGTGAATGACCCGAAACTCTATGACATTACCCTTGGAGAACGGTTAACTCTCATCACCTGTGTTTCAACCTGGTCTCCGACTATTTACACAAACAGACGGACTGTCATTGTTGCCTATCCACAGGAGATTAGAAAGATTCCGGCCCCTCCAAAAGGTCGGCGGGCAAGCAAGCCGGAATGACATACATATGGAACTGCCGCAGAGACCGCGGGGTGTAATAATTATAATAATATTGCAGTCATGATTATGAGACTGGAAATATCTTCTCAAACTCTTTCTTGAAATACCCTGCCGTCTGATCGTCAAACACGCAGAACTCGATTACTTCAAGGCTGGTTTCCGGGTGTTCCTTTATATAATGGAGTGCCTTTTTAACGAGTATCGCTGCACACCTGTCTTTCGGAAACCCGAAGATACCGGAGCTTATGGCAGGCATGGAGATGCTCTTTAGCCCTTTCTCCGAGGCGATCTGAAGGCTGCTGAGCACCGCGCTTTTCAGTTTATTATCCTCATCGCCCTCTCCCATCCTCGGACCAACAGCATGGATAACAAATCGTGCACAAAGTTTTCCTGCCCCTGTAATCGCAGCATGGCCGACAGGAACAAAACCGATTTTATCGCTCTCCTCCTGAATACTGTGGCCTCCTTTTCTGACAATCGCGCCTGCAACCCCGCCACCATGCTGGAGATGGGAATTTGCTGCGTTCACGATAGCATCGACGTCTCTTTCGGTAATGTCACCCTGAACGAGGCGGAGAGCTGCCCTGCCGATTTTGTGTTCTGCGAGTATATTCATGAGGCCCCCTTTTGAATAATTTAACAGGTTGCTGAATATAATGTATTACCGCTCAGTCCCGAAGGCTTTCGGGACAAGATGTCTCAAATGCCCCTCCCTTGAGGGGAGGGAATGATTTTGGAAATCCTAAAGCAGAGCTTCGAGGATCGCTTTGATTAAAAAATATGTAAAGTTTGTCATTGCAAGTCCGGAGGGCGAGGCAATCCCATTTTATAAACAGGAGATTGCTTCGCCGGTCGCAACGACCTCCTCGCAATGACAATGTACTTGATACCAGTTGTATTAACAGGCTGCAAAGATCCTTTTCTGTCACCCTGAGCGAAGCGAAGGGTCTCAATGGCCTGGAAATCCGAGATTCTTCGCGGAGTTTATCCTGAGCCAAACAACGAGATTCTTCGCCTTGCTCAGAATGACACGCGGCGAAGGATTCAGAATGACATTCCCAACGTTTTGTGACTTTTCAGTATCCTGTTAATCTTTCAAGTAACTTCTATGATAGAATAATATAAAAAAGATTGGAGGAGATACATACCAGCACTCCACGGAAACCTTTCAGGTCTTAAAGCAAGTTATCTGAATGCTCTCGAACGGATTTACAGGAGAAAGCTCCATCGCGAATTCATCAGCCCTGAGCTTGCACGATACCTTACATCGATCTCGCATGAAATAAACCGCCAGATCGGTATTCTTGTCAGCCGGGCAGGGAATATTACCCATGTGATTGTCGGAGATGCGAAGGGGATATTTCTTCCTGCACTCGAAGACTATCCTTTGGGGAGAAAGGCGCTGAGGGGCCTGAGACTTGTTCATACCCATTTACAGGAAGAGCCTCTTACCCAGGATGACCTGACAGACC
>JALHSV010000213.1 GCA_022865525.1 Thermodesulfovibrionales bacterium | reverse complement strand
ATATATTTGGGACAGGAGACTGTCTGAGAAAGATGTCCTTGAAATAGAGACGCTTGCAGGCATCATGAAACCCGAAAGATCAGGAGATATGATCAAAGTTGACATGGGAGAGCCGATATTCGAACCGGAAAAGATACCGGTCAGCCTTACACGAGAATCAAATCCCCCCCATCCCCCCTTTTCTAAAGGGGGGATGGGGGGGATTATTGATTATCCTCTTCAGGTAGCCGACAGGGAATTCAAAATTACCTGCATATCTATGGGCAATCCCCATGCGGTTATTGTTGTTGACGATGTTTCCGGTTTCCCGGTAACATACTACGGGCCCATGATCGAAACCCATGCGATCTTTCCCAGAAAAACCAATGTTGAATTCATTCAGGTCCTGAACAGGGCAGAGATAAAGATGCGGGTATGGGAACGAGGTTCTGGTGAGACCATGGCGTGCGGTACCGGCGCAGCAGCAGCAGCAGTGGCATCGTCGCTCAAAGGGCTCACCGAGAAAACAGTGACAGTGCACCTGCTTGGCGGTGACCTCCTCATTGAACAAGCTGTGAATAAGCATGTATACATGACCGGCCCTGCTGCGGAAGTGTTTGAAGGTTCGGTCGACATTTCATAACAATGGGAGTTTCGGTAAACTCTATCAAAAAGGAGGCAGCGATGTTAAAGGGATCGATAGTCGCAATTGTCACACCTTTTAAAAAGGGGAAGGTCGATGAAAAAGCCTTTGGAGACCTCATAGAGTGGCACATAGCACAGGGAACAAATGCCATAGTCCCGTGCGGGACAACCGGTGAAGCTTCGACTCTTGACTATAAGGAACATTACAGGGTTATTGATATTGCGGTAAAAACTGTCAACGGAAGAGTCCCTGTTGTTGCCGGGACCGGTGCAAATTCTACTGATGAAACCATTGAGATAACCGAACATGCGAAAAAATCAGGCGCAGACGCTGCCTTGCTCGTGACGCCTTACTATAATAAGCCGACTCAGGAAGGTCTTTACCGGCACTATAAAATGGTTGCGGAAAAGGTTGATATCCCGATCATTTTATACAATGTCCCCGGGCGGACTGCGGTCAATATGCTCCCTTCAACCGTTGCCCGGCTTGCAGAGATTAAAAATATTATTGCTATCAAAGAGGCAACCGGTGATATGAAGCAGGTCAGTGAAGTGATAAGACTCTGTGGAGACAGGATGATCGTTATCTCCGGAGACGATTTCACAACCCTGCCTCTCCTCGCACTTGGCGGGAAAGGTGTCATATCAGTCTCAGCGAATGTTATGCCCAAAGAAGTGTCTCAAATGTGCTCCTTCTGGATGAAGGGACAGCATGACAAAGCACGGGCATTGCATTACAAACTTGAGCCGTTAAATGCATCCATGTTTATCGAAACAAATCCGATACCGGTAAAGACAGCGCTTGCAATGATGGGGAAAATCCAGGAAGAGTTCAGGATGCCTCTTTGTGAAATGGCTCCGGCAAATAAGGAAAAGCTGAAAAAAGTTCTGACGGACCTAAAGCTGCTTTAGCCTAATTTAATTTCCGGTTTCAGCAATAGGCAGATCAGGAATCGACTCTAATTGTCATTGCGAGGTCGCATCGATCGTGGCAATCTTTGAGAGTACGCGAGATTGCTTCGTTTCACTCGCAATGACATCTTTTATTCAATCCGCTTGAATACGATATCCCCCGTTTTATCCATTTTCCTCTCATGAATTTACTCTTTGTGTCATTCCGGACTTGATCCGGAATCCAGGTTTCTGCGACTAAAGATATTTCTTTATCATCTCCAGATTCAGATTTTTTACCGCTGCTTCCTCAATAGCATCGCCTCCAATGTTTTGCAGATAGGGGAAGATCCCTAAAACCGGGATAGGGCAAATCGTTGCAAGAACCTTCGGATTTGTCTGTTCTGCTATTGTCCCTTCGGCAGGCCGGCTGTAATTGATAATGATACCTCCAACGGTTAATCCTTCTTTCAGCGCATAATTGACCGTCAGCAACGTGTGGTTGATCATCCCGAGACCAGGTCTTGTGACAACAATAACGGGTAAGCCGAAATCTTTTGCCATATCGAGTACAAAATAATCCTTTGTAATCGGAACCAGGATGCCTCCGACCCCCTCGATAATCAATACCGTATATTTATGCGCAAAAGTTGCAAATGCATTGGTAATTTTTTCCATGTCGACAGGTATCCCTTCTCTCTCGGAAGCCGGCAAGGGCGCCAATGGGTTTTCGAAACGTACTGGTGTTATGAGATCAAGGGATTCATCAGAGTTAGATATCGCTTTCAGAAACTTCCCGTCCGAAGGAATCAGGGAATCATCCCTGTGTTCTATATGCTGTCTACTTACTGCTGGTCTTTTACATCCGGTCTCTATCGGCTTCATGCCCACGGCTCTAAATCCAAGGAACTGAACAGCCTTCACAAGCGCTGCGGATATGATTGTTTTACCGACACCGGTGTCGGTACCTGTTATAAAAAAACCTTTTGGCATAATCTTTACGGGATTGAAGGATTCTTCGCCTCGGCGAATCCGCCTGGGGCGGAAAGGGTTCAAGGATTTCACATATTGGTCAGTATTTTCACTCGAACCCTTGGCCCCTCGGATCCTTGAATCCTGTTTTTATATTTTTTTCAGTGCTTCAATCAGCCTTTCTATATCCTCATCTGTATGCGCTGCGGTGACTGTAATCCTTATTCTCGATTCTTTCACCGTGGGTGGTCTGATCGCGGGTGCGAAAATGCCCTGTTCAAAGAGATACTTTGCGATGCGCAGCGTGTTTTGTATACTTCCGGTTTTGACAGGTATGATAGGAGTCTCACTCCCCATTGTGTCATACCCCGCAGCGAGAATGCCCTGTGCTGCCTTATCCCTGTTCGTCCATAATTGCTTGATGATATGCGGATCATTTTCCATAAGTTCCAGAGCAGCTATGGATGCGGCGATAATACAGGAGGGCAGGGCTGTTGAATACATGAAGCTCCGTGAGGTGTTCAATGTCCATGCGATTATATCAGCACTGCCCGCAAGGAAGGCCCCGAAAGAACCCAGTGCTTTTGAGAATGTGCCCATCTGAATAATCCAGGGTTCAGGATCAATATCAAAGTGTGCGAGTGCCCCCTTCCCCTTACCGATTACTCCTGTCGCATGGGCCTCATCAATATAGAGATATGCATTATAGGTTTTGCAAAGACGAACAATCTCTCTGAGCGGAGCGATGTCCCCGTTCATGCTGAAAATGGTATCCGTGACGATGACCTTTTTCGTCGCAGCTTTTTTTTTCAGGCATTCTTCCAGGTGCATGACATCCTTATGGTTATAGACGACTGTCTCTGCCTTGCTCAGCCTGCATCCGTCGATGATGCTTGCGTGATTCAGTTCGTCGCTGAATAAAACCGTATCTCTGTCGGCAAGGGCAGGGATAATACCGGTATTCGCTGCATACCCGGAATTAAAAACGAGGGCGGCTTCAGTATTTTTAAATTGTGCAATCTTCTCTTCCAGTTGATGATGAAGGATACTTCCGCCGCTCAAAAGTCTTGAGGCTCCGGCACCAAATCCATACCGGCTCATTGACTCATTCGCTGTATTAATAATATAAGGATGACCGGCGAGCCCAAGATAATCATTGGATGAGAAAGAGATGTATTCTTGTCCCTTGAGCAAAATCCTCGGTCCCTGGGGAGATTCCCTGTCATAAATCCGTCTCAAAAGGTTTTTTTCTTTTAAGAGATTAAGTTTTTCCGAAAACACAGGAGTATTTTACCACACCGATTTCACGGTTATATTTTTCGATTTCCGGAGGGGAGTTGAAAATTTAAAAACCCCTCTTTTATGGTAAAAATCTCTTGACAATCTTTTTTGCGCTGTGATATGCTTTGCTCGCTTTTCTTAAACTTCTTGAGGGAAGGTGAACGATGTTAGAATTCAACAACTGGATTTTTGTCTTATTTCTTAATTTTATTATCCTCTTCTTTATCCTCAACGCAATTCTTTTCAAACCGCTGCTTCAGATCTTCAAAGAACGTGAGGATTCTGTCAAAGGCGACCTCGATGCCGCCAAGGACATGCGGGAAAAGAGTGAGGAAGGGATCGCCAGACTGAACAGAGAACTGGCTGAATCAAGGGGCAAGGCAAAAGAAATATTTGAAGCTCTGAAGGCTGAGGGATTGAGTAAACAGAAAGAAATGCTCTCAGCGACTGAGGCCGAAGCCTTTGCAACTCTTGAGAAAGCCAGAGCAGAGATCAAATCTGACGCGGAAAAGGCGCGGCAGTCATTAAGGGCTGACGTAGATAAGTTCTCTGATGAAATCGTAAGAAAGCTGGTGAACGTATGAAAAACATTCCAGGCTATTTGAAAATCCACAGAAAGAAAATCATTCAAATACTCGCATTCACTGTCTTTAATCTTGCCGTAGCCTCTTTTGTCTTTGCCAGCAGCGGCGGGGGAGAGGGAGCAGAACCCGCAGCGCCATGGTGGAAAGATTATATATGGAAGATCATTAATTTCCTGCTTCTGTTTATAATCCTTTTCAAATTTGCCAAAAAGCCCATGCAGAATTTTTTCCAGAAGAGAACCGAGTTAATTGAAAAGACCCTTAATGAAGCGAAAGAAGCCAAAGCTCTATCATTGAAGGCGTTACAGGAGGTCGAAAAGAGACTCAAGGCCAAAGATGCAGAGATCCAGGCAATCCTTGCTGCATCCAAAAAATCCGGAGAGCAGGAAAGGGGCAGCATTATTGCCGAGAGTGACAGGCTCAAAGCAAAAATACTGGAACAGGCAAAAACCAATATCGAGTACGAACTGAAACACGCAAAAGAGGTAATCAAGGCCGAGGCTGTTGAATTAGCCATGGAACTTGCAGAGAAAAAGCTTAAAGAAAAACTGACCAAGGAAGAGCAGGAAAAGCTTTTTGAAGACTCTCTTATGAAGATAGGAGGCAAAGGTTGAAGCCGGCAAAACAAGCGAACAGATACGCAAAGGCATTGCTGAGAAACATTGATCTTGAAAATATCCCTCAGGCACTTTCAGAGCTCATTGCAATTAATGACCTCATGGGAAAAAGTAAAGAGTTCAAGAGTCTCCTTGTCAATCCACTTTTCACTCATGATGAGCGGACAAATGTCATCAAGCAACTGACAGGCACGCTGAAACTCTCGGACTATATCGTGAAATTTAT
>JALHSV010000212.1 GCA_022865525.1 Thermodesulfovibrionales bacterium | reverse complement strand
GTTTCAACCGGCCCCTTCTCTTCGGCAAAAGCCATACTCCCGATAAGCATCATTACACATAAACTTAAAACCACAGCCAACATCTTTTTCATCTTTCCTTCCTCCTTTGAATGATTTTTTTGATACGCGGACAGACCTCGCGTTGCAACTATGATACCAATAATACCAAATCCCGAAACATACGAAAATGGCCGGCAACCCGGAATTTTACTTTTCATTTAGCTTTATTACCAGCGGGCCCTTTACTGCATCCATTATATATGATGCAAGCAGTCCGTTTTCCAACAGTTGTGTCACAGTGCATGCAAACATTTTCGAATATGGAAAATTAAATTTATTGTATCCCGCGCAAAGATAATGTAGCCCCGCAGTTAGTGATGAAGGCTGAAAGGACATCATCGGACATTCGGTACATTTCGTCAGGACCGAACAGCGCCTGCTTCTCAATGTAGAAACAGTACTCACAGTTGAGATTACAGACTGGGCCAATCGGCTTGGCTACAATGTGAATCCCCTGGACAGTACCTTTATTTTGTGTATTCGCGTTTTCTTTTTTCAAAGTTATTGTCTTACTTATACGATTATACGTTCAAGCGTGTTCATGTTTATCTAACTCCCGCGAAGGCGGCAGACTCCATCTGCTCAATCAATTGATCCATCCCTCCTGCTGAAATCGTTTCTTAAGCACATCAGCGATTTCCTTGGCGGTCTGCTTGGCCCGGCCCTCAACTGTGCTTTTTCCACTCTCTTCCCCGTACACCTTTGCCCCGGTGCTGACTATGAGTCCAGCAGGGTTGTGAAGTGCAAGAAAGCTGATAGCACCCACCGCCATACCCGGAGTTTTGCCACTGCCGGAATCGAGTGTGCCGGTCCCGAGTTTACGCAGACCCTGGGGCGTTACCTGAAAACCTTCCACAGCTGTGCGCAACTCGGAAGCACCTGAACCCAATCCGACGGCGACTCGCTTGGCGGCATCGCCCTCCTTGATGGAAAGGAGATAGCCCCGGATTACGAGGTCGTTGATCTGCTGTGCCATGCCTGTCGATGTTTTCGCGGCGGGCATTCCCATGGCACGGATCTGCTCGATCAACTCCGCGGCAATTTCTGAGCCCAACTTTTTTCCTTCCGCAATCTGCTCGGCTGTTTGGGGAGTGGTGTCTATGTCCGGTTGGCCGGCAAATACGGAGTCGGCCGGGACATCGCCGGCAGTGGCAACAAAGTCGTACACCCAGATGTTAGCGGGCCGCGGGAGTTGCCCGGTCACGTCCTGCTGGCGTTCAGTGACCTTTGTCGAGGCGCACCCTGCGACCACGATCATGGCAAACAGCCCCATAAAAATTGCCGCTATTTTTCTCTGTAGTGCAGAAATGGCTTCTGGTGATTTGCAGGGGAAAACAGGCGTCGTGATCCCCTGCGCACTTTTATTGATCTTCTTATTCATTAATCTTCCTCTCTTTAGACTTATTTTTTGTCGACTACAGTCCGAATGCATTCGGACCTTTCCCCTTTCCCCTGTTGGATGCCCGTTACTGAGTCATCTTCCGGTAGCCGGAATTCTCGACGGTCACATTGAGCTGCTTTCCCTTGGCATCTAACACTGACCTGGAGACATAGGTCGTACCATCATTGAGCGTGCTAAAGGTTATGGCCAATGTCACCGGTTCCTTATCAGAATCGAGATAACTATTCACGTTCGCTGCGAGCGGGTGGTTGTTCGTCAGGTCCACATCCAACGCGAGACTGTCGCCGCTCTTCAAGTAATCCATGAACGTCAGGCGGACGCGCTTGCCTGGTTCCAGGAGTTGGAGTGCCACCTTGCCGGCGTCCTTCGCTGCCTGAATTCTTGAAGGGTCTGGCGGAATGTATTGGCGGACGAGGCTCACTGCTTCCTTCATGTAGTCCGTCAGTTCTTCCTTTTTACTTTCTGCTATCAAGCCCCGCAATCCTCGCTTAGTAG
>JALHSV010000211.1 GCA_022865525.1 Thermodesulfovibrionales bacterium | reverse complement strand
GGAGTTCTCCTCGATGATCTCCTTGACGGTCGTCAGACCCAGACCGGTTCCCTTTTCGCCCTTGGTGGTGAAATATGGTTCAAATATCTTGTTGATGATCCTGGCATCGATGCCGGTACCGTTGTCGGAAATTTTGATGCGGATGAAGTTATTTTCCGCCTTGGAAATAAAGATGCGGTCGACCGTGATGCCGATCAATCCTTTTTCGCGCTGGGCCGTCCATATGCTGTCCTTGGCGTTTATGAGCACGTTGAACAGCGCCAGCAGAAATTTTTCCTTGTTCATTAAAACTGTAAGTGAGCTATCCGTGAAATTTCTTTCAACATCTATCATTTTCAGAACGGTTTTCCCAAGCAGATTGAGTACAGTTTCGATGGCGTCCCTCACATTCATGCTCTCTTTCTTCAGCTTCTCCCTTTTCGAAAAATCAAGTATGTCCTTACCCAGGTTGTAGGCGCGCAGGGCCACATCCTCGATCAGAAGGGTGCGCTTGAAATGGGGTTGGTCAGCGCCAACCTCTTTTTTAAGAATGCTCAAATGGCCCAAAAGGCTGGTCATCAAGTTGTTGAATTCATGGGTAAAGCGGCTGAGCAGTTCTCCGAGCGTTCCGAGTTTTTTGGCATGAAGCAGCTTTTCTTCCAGTTCGAATTTTTCGCTGATGTCCTCCATCTGCAGCACTTCGGCCGGGGCTCCGGGCAGGGGGATCTTGTAAAGGGTTAAACGCAGGATTTTTTCGCCCCCCTGCTCATGAATCACCGAAAAATTGTCATAAAAACATGGATTGCCGCTCAGCAAGACCTTGAAATAGTCCTCTTTCAAGGGTTTGAACAAAGGCAGGCATTCAAAAAACTGTTTGTCCTTGAGCGTAGCCAGCGGCATTTTCAGCAACTTTTCGGCAGCAGGGTTCATGGCGATCACTTCGGCGTTTGCGTTACCGATGACGATGGCGGACGGTGAATGTTCGACAATCTTGGCGAAAAACTGCTGCAGTTCCCGGATTTCGTCGCGTTGGATCTTCAGTGAATCTGACATTTTATTAAAAACGTTGGCCAGTTCGCCGATCTCATCTTTGGACTCGAGCTTCATGCGGATGTCGTAATTGCCGCCGGCGATGGCTTCGGCGCCTTGGGCCAGGTTGACGATGGGTGAAGTGAGCTTTTTACCCAGCAGGATACTGGTCAGTATGACGAAAAAACCAATTAACAACGATACGGTAAGCAGGCTGGAAATGCTGACCTTTTTGGCCGCCATGATCTTTTCAATGTTAACCGCGACAAAAATTTCCCCGACTTTTTGCTTGTGGAAATCTTCAATGCTAAAGGCATCGAGAAGATAACGGTCGCCGCCCGGTTGGAAACGGACCATTGCATCGGGATTGGAATCGGCTGGAGGCGGGAAGACCATTTCGCCGTTGTTGTCGGTCAAGGTGGAAGTGACGGGTCGGCCCATGACATAGACCATGATGTCGGTTTTTGACTTTTCCTTGATCTGGTCGGCGAACTCCAAATTGAAGGGGATTTCCAGCAACAGGAATCCTTTGAGTCTGAAAGTCTCCTGGTCGATGATGGGGGATACGGCGGCCATGCAAAGGCTGTCGTCGATCAGAAAAACTCCGGCTTCACGGATCAGCGGGTCTCTTTTTTTGCTTAAAAACGTAATTTTATCAAGACTTTTTTCCGAAATAAGATTGAGCGATGAATTGTCATGGGCCAGAGCGATCCTTCCCGCCGTATCGAGTATTTTGATGTTGATATTGGAAAAAAAGAAACTTTTAAATTCCAGGGC
>JALHSV010000210.1 GCA_022865525.1 Thermodesulfovibrionales bacterium | reverse complement strand
GTTCACACTGTGCAACCTTGTCTAAATGTATATCAATTGTGATACAATACCAATATCGAAGGAGGTGTTATGTGGCAAAGACAGCAATGATAACAACAAGAGTGGATCCCGACCTAAAGGCTGATGCTGAAAAAGTGTTAAGCAAGCTGGGGATCAGCACAACAGAGGCAATAAATCTGTTCCTGTCGCAGGTAAGGCTGCGGAGAGGTTTGCCTTTTGATGTGGTAATACCGAACAAGACCACCCTGAAGGCCATGAAGGATGCTGAAGAGGGGCGAAACCTGAGCAGCTATGACAGTCTTGATAAGTTTTTTGAAAAGATGGCGACATAGTGCTTGGATTCAAGACCACAAAGCAGTTTGAGGGAGATTACAGGTTGATGGTAAGGCGGGGCAAAGACATTCAGAAGCTGAAGACTATTATGCGCCAACTCGTCAATCAGCAAACCCTTGAACGCAAATATCATGACCATGCCCTTAGGGGTAATTTGAGAGACCATAGAGACTGTCATATAGAACCTGACTGGATATTGATGTATCGAATAGACAGAGAACTGCAGGAGATTACCTTTGTCCGCACCGGTAGTCATGCGGACCTGTCTGGATAAAGACCGGTAGGAGAAACAAGCAGGATAATAACTAACTCGGTTAATGTGAACAGTTAACTTTTTTTGAGATAACAAACTGTTGATACATATGACTTTATTTTATTAAAAGAGCGCTATCCGGACCTTCCAATGAGATGCTTGTCATGTATAGCATCGTCGAATTTTGCATACACTGGTGCCTGTTTCAGCAAATTATACGCCTGGTATGCCATCCGCTTGGCCTCTTTTGTACGAAAATAGCCAGGGGTTACCAGTTCAAGGTTTCTGAACCCCATGTTTTGCAAAGCTCGCGCTGCAGCCCCGATATTGCCCGGTTCCTGAGGCTCAATAAGGATAAATGAGACATTATTTTTCCAGGATGGGTTCTATACAGATAGCCCCATTATATCAGAACAGGGAATGCGATACGGTGGATTATTGATTGATGGGGAAAGACTGAAGTATACTGTGTGCAGTATAGCTCATTCTGTTCTAATAGTTGGCATGTTAAATTGTCATTCCCGCTTGTCGGGAATCGTTCTTTTCGACTTGAGTCCTGCCGAGGATTCCTGAAGAAGGATTCCGGCCAAGCCGGAATGACAGGATTTTTACATTATTTGATACCTTTTTCACTTCATCATATATGATCATGTTTGCAGAGAACTACTGGGGTCAAGACACTATCATACGCTGTCAGACTCTTACATCAGAAAGGAGCTTGTATGGAAAAATTCTTCCTTGATAAAAACAATACCGCTCTCGTCATTATTGATATTCAGGAAAGACTTGCAGCAGTCATGAAAATGAAAGATGCCGTCGTTAATAATTGCCTGCATCTGATTGAACTTGCAAAAATGCTTGATATTCCTATTGTTCTGACGGAGCAGTACCCAAAAGGGATCGGACAGACCGAAGAGCCAATACGAAAGGCTTTGCCTGAGTATCGGCCAATCGAGAAGTTGACGTTCAGTTGCTGCGAAGAACCCTCATTCCCAGATGCAATCAGAAAGCTGAATAAAAAAACGCTTATTGTAACCGGCATGGAAACCCATATATGCATCCTTCAGACAAGTATCGGCCTCCTGCGGGAGGGCTTCAATGTCCATCTGGTAAAGGACGCAGTCTGCTCAAGGACCAAAGAAAACTGGAAAATTGCCTGCGAATTCATGCGTGATGCCGGGGCTGTCATCACGTGCACCGAGACAGTTCTATTTCAGCTATTGCAGATTGCAGGTACGGAAGAGTTCAAGGCTATCTCAAAAAGGATCAAATAGCGTGCAATGAGCAGCGAATGGGTTGAATTACTGATTACCTATGATCCACTTGAGGCGGAGATGATAAAAGACCTGCTTGAAAGCGGCGGAATCCCTGTAGTGCTGCGGTCATCCAAGGTAAGTCCATATCCCGTCAATATTGGCAAAATCGGCGAGATTAAAATCCTCGTCAAAAAAGAAGACAAAGAGACCGCAGAAGAGGTAATAAAGGGCAGCGAAGATATCCCTGACCCACATTATTCATAGACTGGACGGCGGATATTATATTTGAGCGGATTTGAATACTGTCGAAGACAGAATGAAGAACCCTGCAGCAGAAACTGCAGGGTATCTTAACGTAAGGAATTGTATTTCATATTCGCTCGCTAATCCCGCGCAAAGCCGACAAGGAATGCGCTCGCTATCCGTTTCACCTCGGAGGTCGATAAGACCGAGAATGAGCGAAAATATTGTATCTGCCGGCCTAAAGAAAATGTTTGAATAAATCAGGCTACTCCAGATATTTGACCTTCATTTCGAATGGTTCTTTCTGAGGGCCTGTGCCGGTTCTTTCAGCATACCCGACAGGAATCACGGCCATGAATTCTCCTTTCGGCTCTCCGAGAAACTGGAGGATATCATCCTTGATCAGAAAAAGAATCCCGAGCCAGACCGTTGCAAGACCGAGAGCTGTCGCCGCTATGAGCATGTTCTCGACCGCTGCGGCAGAGCTCTGAATCTCCATAGTCCGGAAAAAATCCTTTGCCATTTCCTTCTCGATTTTGAAAAGCTGGGTCCCATGTTCTATCAGATCACCGGTATTGGCAACCGCTATGACGATCGGGGCACTCAGAATGCTACGTGCAGCCATGCGGAGCAATGCTGATGCGGGTTTCGGGAATTCGCCCGATCTTCCTGTAACAAGCTGTGCGAGTTCCTGCTTCTTCGTATTTCTGATGACGATAAATTTCCATGACTGCTGGTTGTGTGCAGAAGGCGCCTCATTCGCAGCCTGAAGCAACAGACGAATCTGCTCATCAGATACATCCTGTTCAGTAAATCTTCTTACGCTATGCCGCTTGTGAATGGTTTTTAACGTATCATTAAGAGGGAACACAGACAAGGTTTGAATCTATTACAGGATACAGGATTTTTTAGAACCCTTTGATTGCTGCCTTTGCAAACTCAACAAGGGCTGTCGGGAAAATGCCGATAATGAGCACTGCTGCAGTCGTCACCGCGAGTGCAACCCCATTCGAAAATGATGTTGTAAGGCTGACTGTTATCTTCGGATCTTTCATGTACATGTACATAACGATCCTGAGGTAGAAGTATGCCGATATTGCACTGAAGAGAACAGCAACGACAACAAGCCATGTATATCCGGCATTAATCGCCGCCATGAAGATGTATAATTTACCGATAAATCCGGCTGTTGGCGGGATACCGGTTAGAGAAAACATAAAAATGAGCATGAGGGCCGCAGCCAATGGATGGGTCTTCGCGAGACCTTCATAATCGTATATGCTATCTCCCTTGAATCCTTCACTCCTGAGCATAATAATGACTGCAAACGCCCCGATGTTCATGAACGCATAGATCATCAGGTAATTCATCATACTGGCAAGCCCCTCATTGTTTGCAACGATAATTCCGAGCAATGCATATCCGGCATGAGCGATAGACGAGTATGCAAGCATTCTCTTGATATTCGTTTGGGAGAGCGCAACAATATTGCCGACCGCCATCGTAAGAATCGAGAGCGGAATCAGAATAGCTGCCCAATCGACCTTAACTGCGGCAAATGCCACAAGGAAGACCCTTCCGAAGACCGCAAACCCTGCCGCCTTCGGACCTACCGACATGAAGGCAGTGATTGAAGTCGGCGCTCCCTCATAGACATCAGGCGCCCACATATGGAAGGGTGCCGCTGCAATTTTGAAACTGAACGCCACAATCAGGAATATGACGGAGAGGAGAAGCGAAAAATTGTCAGACAGTCCTCTCTCATTGATAAAAGACGCGATTGCCTTGAGGTCCGTAGTTCCGGTCAGGCCGTAGATGATTGAAATACCATAGAGCAGGAAGCCCGATGAAAATGCCCCGAGCAGAAAATATTTCAGGGCTGCCTCATTCGATTTTATGTCGTGCCTGATAAAACCGGCAAGGATATAGGTGCTGAGCGCCATCAGTTCGAGTCCGAGATACAGAACGATCAGATCCCCGGCTGACGCCATGATCATCATCCCGATCGTTGAAAAGAGAATCAGGCTGTAATATTCACCATAATTTACCCGTTCGACTGCAATATATTTAATGGATATCAGAATGGTCAGAATAACATTGATAAAGAAAATCACTTTAAAAAACGTACTGTAGCCGTCAGAAATAAACATTGTCCCGAAGGTCTCACCGCCAGGCCCCAGAAGTGATAATCCCACCAGCGCAACACCGGCCATGCTGATAAGGGCGATAACTTCCTTCTTCCTCACGAAAAGGTCGACCAGGATGACAATGAGTGCCAGGGCTGTCATCAACAGTTCGGGTCTCATTGGAGTAAGATCAGGGAACTGAAAATTCATCGGATTACCTCCATGATAGCTTTCGCTGCAGCAGCCTCCTGCATACCGGCCGTGGAAACCCTCTCGAGGAGGTGCCCGACAGACGCATGCATAAAGCCGAGGAATACGTTCGGATATATCCCGATCCAGAAAACCAGGATGATCAGCGGGATGAGGGTAATGGTTTCCCTGATATCCATGTCATGCAGGCCAGCCACTTTTGGATTGACTTCCACGAAGAATATCCGCTGGTAGAGCCAGAGCATGTACCCTGCACCAATAATAATTCCTGTGCTTGCAAGCACACCGGCAAGCTTGCTCTTGGTAAATCCACCGAGGAGGATCAGGAATTCGCCGACAAACCCGTTTGTAGCCGGGAGCCCTATGGATGCAAGGGTAAATACCATAAAGAACGCAGCATAGATCGGCATGACGGTTGCCAGCCCTCCGTAATCCGCAATCTTTCTCGTGTGGGTCCTGTCATATACAATGCCTACAGACAAGAAGAGTGCGCCGGTGACAATACCGTGATTGATCATCTGGAGGAGTCCGCCTTCGACTCCCTGGATGTTCAGGGCAAAAATACCGAGGGTTACGAATCCCATGTGACTTACGGAACTGTACGCAATAAGTCTCTTGAGGTCGGTTTGAGCAAGGCATATGACCGCGCCGTAAATTATTCCTATCACCGAAAGCGTTAACATGACAGGGGTCATTGCCTTCGACGCCTCAGGGAAGAGCGGGAGAGAAAATCTCAGGAAACCGTAAGCACCCATCTTAATGAGAACTGCCGCAAGGATGACACTGCCTGCTGTAGGGGCTTCGGTATGTGCATCAGGAAGCCATGTGTGGACAGGCCACATGGGAACCTTCACAGCAAATGCTGCAAAGAAGGCCCAGAAGAGCCATAATTGCATGGAGAAGGGATATGTCTTCGTCATTAAGTCAAGGATATTAAAGGTCTTGCCGGCGTAAAGATACAGGAAGATGATACCGACAAGCATGAGAACGCTTCCGACCAGCGTATAGAGAAAGAACTTGATCGCTGCATATATCCTGTTCGGACCTCCCCAGACACCGATAATAAGGAACATAGGGATCAGCATTGCCTCCCAGAAAAGGTAAAAGAGGAAAAAGTCGAGGGAACAGAACACACCGATCATGAATGAGGTCGTAAGAAGTATC
>JALHSV010000209.1 GCA_022865525.1 Thermodesulfovibrionales bacterium | reverse complement strand
TTCTCGGTAAAGAATAAAGAGTTCAGAAACCAAAGAGGACACTATGGAAAACAGTCAATATGTGATCCTGAAAAAAGAAAAATTTAATGATTTTATCTCGGCACTCTCAAAGATGCAAAAGCTTGTTGCTCCCGTGACAAAGGGTTATAAGAATTATGCATTCGAAGAAGTCACATCAGGCAATAAGATAGCACTCAAATATATCCCTACAATACTCCCGCTGAAAAAATTCTTCATGCCCCAGCGCGAAACCCTTCTGGAATTCAAGCTTGATAGGAAATCCACCGCAGAAGCCGTTGTCGAATACGAGCCGGTAACGATTTTCGGAGCTCATACCTGCGATCTCGCAGGAATCCAGTGTCTGAATATGGTATTTTCAGAACGTCCGAAAGACTACAATTATCTTACCCGCAAGGGCAAAATAACCTTAATCGGCCTTGAATGCAATGAATATTGTGACGAATATGCGAGCTGTCATCTCGTCAACGCAAGCTTCCCCGGCGGAGGGTACGACCTTTTCTTCACGGACCTTGGGGGCTATTTTATCGTCCATGTGAATACCAGTTCGGGAGATGATGTTGTCACTGCCGCGGGATTACTGGACAAGGCTGATACAACACATATCAATGAATTGAACCTATTGCGTGATCAGAAGAGAAAGATATTCAGCAACGAAGTGCCGATCAAGGCCAGTCTTATCACGGAGCTGTTCGATGTAACGTTCAGGGCACGCGTCTGGAAAGACCTTGAGGAACGATGCCTGGCATGCGGGAACTGCACCAATGTATGTCCCACATGCTACTGCTTCGACATAAAAGATGACCTCGACCTGAGCCTCAGGCATGGGGTCAGGTACCGTGTTTGGGGTTCCTGCCAGCTTGAACCGTTCGCCAGGGTAGCCGGAGGCATAAATTTCAGGAAGGATCGCTCTGCACGGCAGAGGCATAGGTACTACCGTAAATTCAGGTATCCTGTTGACAGATTTTCACGGTTCTTCTGCACAGGCTGCGGCAGGTGCACCCGCACATGCATGGCAAGCATAAGTCTCAAGGAGACTCTCAATGAACTGATTAAAGAGAGTGAGGACAGAGTATGGAAAAAGTGGTTATAAAAGATTCGAGTTACCGCTTAAAAAAAGCAACGATCCTTCAGGCAAAAAAACTGACGGCACAAGAAAAATTTTTTGAAATAGCTCTCAGGGACGGCAGTACCCTTGATCACGAACCAGGTCAGTTCATTATGATCTCCCTGTTAGGAATAGGAGAATCCCCCATATCTGTCTGCTCATCTCCCACAAAACGTGACTCCTTTGATCTCTGTATCAGGGCAGTCGGAAAAGTTACAAGAAGCCTGCATGCATTAAAGGCCGGAGATGAAATCGGCATACGGGGACCTTACGGCAAGGGATTCCCCGTCAGCATCCTTGCAGGCAATGATCTCCTGATCGTCGCCGGCGGATTAGGCATAGCACCCCTGCGCTCTCTCATCATGTTTGTACTCGACAACCGGCGTGATTTTGGCAAGGTTCATATTTTATTCGGGTGCAAGGAGCCGAAGGAAATGCTTTTTCGTGATGAACTGGGACACTGGAGTAAGCGCACGGATCTTCACTATGCCTGTACTGTAGACCGCGCAGATCCGGACTGGGCAGGGAATGTCGGCGTAATCACAACGCTCATACCGGGTGTTGATATCGAGCCTTCAAGAACCTTTGCAGCGGTAGTCGGGCCTCCGGTCATGTACAATTTCGTGATAAAGGAGCTTCTGAAAAAGGGCATTCCGGAACGGCAGATTCTCTTGTCCTTCGAGCGCAACATGGCATGTGGAAACGGCAAATGCGGTCACTGCCAGATACAGAATCTTTACGTCTGTCAGGACGGGCCCGTTTTCAATTATGAACAAATCAAAAATTTGAGCGAGGCTTTTTAGTATGAAGAAACCAAAAGTCGGCATTTTCGATTTTGCCTGCTGTGAGGGATGCCAGTTACAGATCGCAAACATGGGAGAGGACGTGCTTGCTGTGCTCGGTTCTATTGATGTTGTGGAATGGCGGGAAGTCATGTCAGAGCAATGGGGCAAGAAACTCGACATCGCCATCATAGAAGGGAGCATTACTGATCCGCA
>JALHSV010000208.1 GCA_022865525.1 Thermodesulfovibrionales bacterium | reverse complement strand
GGCAATCAGGGTCTCGTAAATCGCAATTTTCAAATGGTCGATATTAAGGGGAATCGAAAGGCCTATCAGGGAAGCAGAACGAAAAAGCCTTATGAGATGTTCAGCAAGCTTGAAGACAGCACCGTCATATACCCGCAACGTCTCGTAGATTCCATCTCCGTAAAGGAAGCCATGGTCAAAGACCGAGATTGACGCCTCTTTTGCATGAACAATCTTTCCGTTTACATAGACATACATGAATTCATTATACCATTGCAATGACTCATTCGAAGGGCAACGATCAATGAGGTAGACAGCATTTGAGCGGATTTTTTTGCCGATATTCGAGAAAGTATATAAAAATAAAGAGGCAAAAGCCTCGGAGGTCCCGATGCATATCGGGACCGAGAATGAGCGAGATGCTGTCTACCTCATGAGGCTTTCTGATTGCGTTACCTTCTGAATGTCCATGCATCAGCGAGATACTTCTGTGCTTCGAGTTCCCGTGCAAGGGAGATCTCTTTCTGAGAAGGAGAAGAACGGATCAACGTTACCTGAAATGTCTCTTCGAAAGAAATCCGTATTGCGTTTTTAAGCTCATCATGCGATAACCCCGGCACTATCTGCTTCAGGCCGATCAAAGGCTCTTTTCTCACGTGCACAATATTCCGTTGAAATAGCTTCAAGATCTCATTTTCATCGGTCGTTAAGGGGATAGATCCCTGCTGGAGTAATCCGTCGGCCCAGCGTTTCTGGGCTGAACCGATCACTTTTGTATTGTTGATAGAGACCTCTCCATACGATATTGATTGGAAACACAGAGGATTATGTGGGGTTGAATTTTGAATTTTGGATTTTGGGTTTGGTTTATGTATTTTGCTTTGAGGGGATAGCCCTACTTTTGACAATGCCAGAGCTAATGCAGTGCTTAATTTTTTATAGCTGTCAAGCAATCCTTTCGAAAATAACCCGGTTCGTGTTTTTACCGAAAAACTGTAGGTAATTTCATCATTGTGGAGGACGGCACGGCCGCCGGTCGGTCTCCTCACTATGAGAATATCGTTTTCTCGGCAATACCCGATGTCGATATCTCCTGATCTCTGAAAATATCCGATGCTCACGGAACGTTGATCCCATCCATAAATTCGTAATGTCGGGGGAGAAAGATCCTGTCTGACAGCAATCGCGATTGCCTCGTCGAGCGCCATGTTATAGGCTGCGCTGCATGATCCTGTATCGATAAGACGCCATGCATGACTCATAGAAAAACTTTAAACGGTCTGCGTGTTTTTATCAAGAAAGGAATTCGCTGCCGTATTCGTATTGTCATCAAAATTTACCGTGTGTTATTCTTAATCTAATAATCAGGGCATAAATATTATAAAGACATTACTTATAAAATCCCTCCTAACCTCCCTTTACCAAAGGGAGGGAATGTACCCCTCTTTGGTAAAGAGGGGTAAGGGGAGATTTTTCAATAATTGTGCCTTATTTATGCACTCCTTACTAATTCAATTCAATATAGGAGAACGATAAAAATGAATCGATTACACTATAATTTAACCTTTCATCTCATGCTATTTATTCTCCTCTGTGCTGTTTGCTGTTCCCTATCTCCTGCCTCTGCTGCGTCTGTTGATGTGGAAATCATCAGAATCCAGAAGGCGTACGAGAATATAAAAGATATCAGGGGGAGTTTTATTCAGAAGAGCTTTATGAAGGATCTGAAAAAAACAGAGACATTCAAAGGCCAGTTTTTTATAAAGAGGCCAATGCAAATGAAATGGAGCTATGAAGGAAACAATGCACAG
>JALHSV010000207.1 GCA_022865525.1 Thermodesulfovibrionales bacterium | reverse complement strand
TGCATGCACAGCTCCTTGCTCGTGTCTTGTGAGAATGAGTTGTAAGTCCTTATCTTCATAGAGGAGATCAAATATATTCAGTATCACTCCTCCAGGGTATCCGAAGATGTGCTTTACCCCTTCTCTTTTCAAACTTTCAATAAATATTTCAGCGCCTGTCATCTTCATAAAGTCTATTTGCTCCTTTGTAGGTTGAATAATTTTACCATAAAAAATACATAATTTGACAATTACTCAAAAATGTGATGTGATGTTTTGTAGAAAGTGAGTTTCAGTCAAATGATGCAGCATTTCCTATAGCAGAACATTCAGAGGCCTATCGTCAATCATTCTTTCCATGCCAGAAAAAACTTAATACAATTCCAGAAAATTTGAGAGAAAAACTTCAAAAAAATACTTGACAACATTAACCTCGTCAATTATACTCAAAAAAACTTAAAACGAGGAGTGTGCCAAATGGGTTGGATTGTAACTTTGTGTTTTGCGTTTTCGATACTTGTGCTTATAGTAGTGTTGCCTCCTTCTGCGGATTGAGTAAGAGATATCACAATATTTCATATTCCATTAGATATCATTACTTCAACAAGCAGGGCCTCTGCGGTAATAAGTATTTAAGTTAATTACTTTTTTGAACTGAAAAGGTTTGAAAATATCGATGGGAAAAATGAATTTTTTTACTAATTTTAGTTATTACTATTTTCACTACTTCATACGTTTATAAGACTTCTTCAAACCGCTCAACATTACCCTTTTGAATCGTCACTGAACATACTGGCCGGCAAATTTTTGATGAGTTTTCATCACCGACTGGTATCCATATTCAAAAATCTCCAGAAAATTATTGCGCCTACGAGTATGCCGAGTACGAGTAGGTAATCTACCCCCTTTGTCGCAAACATGTCATAGTAATGGAACATCTCTTCAGCAGAATTTTCCATATGTATTACCTCCTTTTAACTAACGTAAACATTCCTTAATGTTTTTCCATCCTCGCCCATTCAGGTGGCTTACTGAGCACATGCATCCTGTTTATTATCCACCTAAATACCCATACATCTATGAATATAATGGTTAAGAGTATTATAACTTCCTGCCAGGTGGGGTAGTATTTTAACGACAACGGTAAAT
This sequence comes from Thermodesulfovibrionales bacterium, assembly GCA_022865525.1. GTDB lineage: Bacteria > Nitrospirota > Thermodesulfovibrionia > Thermodesulfovibrionales > SM23-35 > JALHSV01. The sequence continues at coordinate 2,891 of JALHSV010000207.1, read as the reverse complement.
ACCAGTTATAAGCAATAAAGACATTATTGAGCCTGTTCAGGAGAACACCGGCCAGTGCAAGGACAGCAGCCAAGTTGATGGTAGCTAAGTTTTTCTGCTGCACACCGTGAATGAACAGGAGCATCGGGACAAACGCAAGTGCACCCACCTCAACAAGCCACCAGAAACCCATGGGAGTAGTTATCAAGTAAAGATCATGTTCATGGTGCACCAGTATTAATTGTAGAAACAAATAGGCAAATATGGTAGCTGCGCACATCTTAGCCAGTCCAAGAACTATCCCTGGATGGGCATTACGGTACTCTTCATCTACACGATGAGCGTATAGCTTTTGGGTTATTGAACTCACTATTATCATTACCGAGGGGCCTGCATAAATGCTTGAAATAAAGTAAAGAACCGGCATAAACTCCGAGTACCATAAGGGATGAAGCTTCCCTTTGCACATCGTAAACATAGCCCCAAGACCAGCCTGGTGGTGAATGGAAAGCATCACACCAAATACTACCGCTCCCAGAGCTGCAGCGCCTAAAACTTTTCTCGCCCTTTTAAATCCAACCCATTCCGCAGCTGCCGGGGAAAATTCAAGGGCTAATGTTACCATGTACAGCATAAAGTGCCACGCAACAATAAATAGTACGGAACTCACACCATATTTATTTCCGATAAACGGATTATAAAATAAGTGCCAGCGTCCTAACTCTATGGTGAGTGCACCGGCGTAGAAGACATAGGCAAGGAAGGCAAAAAGAACTGTTTCCCTCAACATGGGCCGATATCTTTCCATTCCGAGGATATAGACGATGAAGGCAAGGGTATACCCTCCCCCTGCAAAAGCAACGCCTGAATTGACAACAGCACCTTTCCATATTCCCCAGGGATACTCCTGACCCAGGTTTGTTGTAGGTGACAGTCCTGTTACAAAACGGTATATGATGAAAATGAAACCCAGCAACATTATAAGTCCGGAGAATAAATTAAAGGGCGTCCAAGGATTACCTTTCGGTTTCAACTCACTTAAAAAGAATCTCCAGAACTCTCCGAAGCTCCTTATCTCTCTTTTTTCAGTTTTTTCTTTAACAATCTCTACTGTTTCAAGTTTTTCCATAGTGCTAATCCTTTCCCTTATGCTTTATATTAATGTTTCTCTTTTTCTTCATGATGATCATGATGCTCTTCCTTCGCGTCTTTCTTAGCCATCCTGATTACATGCGCAATGCCCAGCATAGCTATAGGCGTAAGACCTGCAATAAAGGGAATAGCGCTCAGATAAACCATACTGTATTCTGGATAGTGTTTCAGGCCAAGGTCTGTTCGCAACCCTATTTGGTCAAAAGGTACTGCTGATAGATACATGGTTGACGTGCCGCCTATTTCGAATTCTCCATATATGTGGTTAATATATCTGCCGGGATTCTGTGCAATGCGTCTTTTCCCCTCTTCAAGCAGCTTACGCCTGGTGCCGAACATCAGCGCTTCTGTGGGGCAGGCTTCAACACAACCAGGCACTATCCCTTGCAGGAATCTTCCGTAACAAAGGTTGCATTTCTGGATCACCGCAGCCGGTTCTTGAAACGTATGCTTAGGAATTTGGAAAGGACAAGACATCATGCATAACCTGCAACCTATACACCGTTTATCCCATGTAACATGCCCCGTCTCCCTCTTTTCAAGCGCATACACAATGCATGCTGAATGACATGCGGGCTGATTGCAGTGCATGCAACGCCACGGCACAAAGACCTTGCCCTTTTCAGTCTCATAAAGATTCGTAACGGTATATTCAATTACCGATGTATCCCGTTTTGTTTTAAAAACAGCCTGATTAGCTTTTTCGGAAATATCAGGATTAGGCAGATAATTCACCTCAGCACAGGCCTTCTCACAGAGCCTGCAACCGATGCACCGAGTTGTGTCTATAAGAATACCGAAGAACTCATTAGCGTCGAAAACTCCCTGAGCACCGGAAGCTGCAGGCCGAATAAGGCTTCCGCATGTAGCGCCTGCTACTGCTGAACCCATCACCTTCAAGAATGTCCTTCTGTTCATCTCTGCTCCTTCTGTATATTAATTATCAAGTCTTGAGATTCTGTTTCATCCCGTAGTGCTTTCAAGGCTGACGTTCCATTTTGCCATACCAGGGATGACTCCAGGGATTTTCGGGGAAATTCTTTACACTTGTTATCGCTTCAGGTCCCTTCTCTTTTCTCTTATGACAATCAGCACATCTATCACCCTCTTTGGACCTAAGCTTACTGCCTTTATCGAGTTGCATCGCATCATGACAGCCCATGCACTGGTTATGATAGGCTGTTAATAGCCTAACTTTTTGCAGGGCTTGCAAATCAATAGCGACAGCATGGCAGTTTCTGCAATATGGAGGTGCGTCTTTTTGTACCTCTGCTTCAGCGAGGCTCTGGTGATGGCATCCCTCACAGAGAGTCTGCATATCTTTATGGAAATAATTTGCCAGTTTACTTTTATTCGAGATGTCAACTAATTTCTTTATTATGTCGAGATGAGGGAATTTGGCCGGCTCAAACTGCTTTTCCAGTACCTTTATCGTCACTTCTTTTTTTACTTTCTCTGGATCAAGTTTGGCAACAGAGATCGGCGGACGAGACAATTCACCTTTTATCTCTCCACTGTGGCATATTTTACAGGATTCTTTTTTCGGACCCATCGTCTCTACATCCATTGGTCCAATGTTATAGTGACATCCGAAACAATCTTTTCCCGATTTCTTCTTATTATGGCAACCTTCGCAACTATGTTCAGAAAATGGATCATGGTATGCTTTTGCAACATTTATATTATTTCCTTCAGGCTTGCCCACGAGATTATGGCATTCTTTACAAGCCTTTAAGGTTTCATGGTGACAAGAGCGGCAG
>JALHSV010000206.1 GCA_022865525.1 Thermodesulfovibrionales bacterium | reverse complement strand
TTGTTTTTGCTTTTGAGATCTGATACGACAAGCGAGAAATAGAGCATGGCGAAAACGAGCAGGAAAAAAATCAGCATAAATACCAGAGCGGGAGGGTAGCTGATTCCTAATCTGAGCGCGAGAGGATCAATGATACGATCTGCAAATGAACTGAGAATGAAACCGATACCGATCATAAGCCAGATGAGCGAGAGTTCTTCCCTGAATTTTTTTCTTCTGACGAGCTCAAGGATCACGATAAAAAGAAAAATTCCCATTAAGAGAATACCTAATCTTATACTGAAAGCCAAAGTATTATTCCTCCTTCCTTAAAAGTACCATGAGGATTGACAGAAACATCCTCATGACATAAATAAAGGGCCTGTAACCACTATGCATGGATTTGCCTCCCGGTTTTTCCCGCATGGTTACCGGAGCTTCCGTTACGGTAAATTTCATTTTGTGCATTGCCATGATGATATTCGCATCGGGGTAATCGAGAGGATAATTGTTCTCCTCAGCGAGATATGAGAAGACCTTCCTGTTGAGGATCTGGAACCCCGACGTTGGATCGGTAAACTGAACCCCTGTATACCATTGGGCGATTTTGGAAAAGAGCAGAACCCCTGCTTTCCTGGCCACACCCATCTTGTAATCTCCGTGCAGGAACCGCGATCCAATGACTACATCTGCACCAGTCTGTTCCATGGCCTTGATGAGATTCTTTGCTGAAACTGGATCATGCTGTGCATCCCCGTCGATTGTAATGACATAGTCGTATCCGAACTCTGTTGCAAAACGGAAACCAGTCTGTACAGCACCACCATAGCCTATATTGTAGGGGATGTCCAAAACCATGACGTCTGCATTTCTCGCAATTTCAGAGGTATGATCTGTAGATCCGTCATTGACGACCAGGATATCCGCCTGCGGAATGTTCCCTCTGACGTCATTCAGTACCTTCTTGAGGTCCGCACTTTCATTGAACGCCGGTATGAGTACAAGATAAGCTTTCATATTCCCTTTGCAATATGTATAGTTAGCCTTCTGTTAGCGAGGTAACATATGATACGATTCGTATGCTGAAATTACTGCTTCAGGTTCGCCGGTCATCTTTTTACTGCCATGATCCAGCCACAAAACCTTGCTGCAGATGGTCATGATTTCGTCCATATTATGCGAAACAAAAAAGATGGTAATTCCCTTTTTTCTGAATTCCAATATTCTCTCCATACTTTTTCTTTTAAATGAAACGTCACCGACAGATAGGACTTCATCGATAATGAGAATGTCCGGATCAACTTCTGTTGCGATTGAAAAACCCAACCTGCTGATCATTCCTGAGGAATAGTTCTTTAGAGGGGAGTCAACGAACTCCTGCAGTTCTGAAAATTCAACAATGCGGTCGAATTTGTTGTCTATTTCCTTTCGTGAAAAGCCGAGGATTGAGGCATTCAGATAAATATTTTCCCTTCCTGTCAGTTCAGGGTCAAATCCTGCACTCAGTTCTATGAGAGGAGCTATCTGCCCCTTTACCTGAACACTCCCTTCAACCGGTTTTATAACGCCCGATACAACTTTCAGGAGTGTGCTCTTGCCTGCGCCATTGTGTCCGATGATACCGAGTGATTCTCCCTCCGGTACATCAATGGAAATGTTCTTCAGCGCCCAGAGGGTTTCAGTTTCCATCCGTTTTCCCTTGAAGTAGTTAATAAGGTGCGACTGAAATGTACTCCGCCGTTCCCTGATTAATCTATATCTGACGGATATATCCTGTAAATGTATCACGATGCCCTTCGTTTAGATGTAAAAAATGATCTTATCCCTGTTTTGATGGTAAATAGTCCATCCTATCGCAAAAGAGATGATGGAAAACGCTGTTCCAAAGATCAGGTGTTCAATAATAGGTAACGTTGTATCATAGATGCATGCTCTGAAGAGACTTATGTAATGATAGAGCGGATTCAGAGACATCAGAATCTGTAACTTCTGAGGAAGGATAGTCACCGGATAGAAGATCGCGGATAAATACATCCACCCTATCAGGATAACGTCGTAAATATAGACGACATCATGGAAAAATACCGTAAGCGTTGAGATTGTCAGGGATATTCCGACAGAGAATATTACAATAAGAGCGATCGTGACAGGCAGAAGGGGAATATAATAGCTCGGGATTGTACCGGAAAAGAGGATAATGATAAACAGGGGAACCAGCGAGAAAATAAAATGAGCCACTGAAGATCCAACGATAGCAATAGGAAAGATTGCTGTCGGGAGATGGATTTTGCTGATAAGATTACGGTTATGAATGAATGCCATTGAGGAGACTTTCGTGCCCTGTGCAAAAAGCTGCCACATGATAATGCCGGTGATCACATACGCGGTATAATTACCTACAGTTTTCCCGAAGAGGCCGGAAAAAATGATGTAAAAAACAAGCATCATCAAAAGCGGGTCGAGCATAACCCAGAGAAAGCCGAGAGTCGATCGTTTATAGCGCTTCTTGATGTCCCTCGCAACGAGGTTTCTCAAGAGTTCCTTATAACGAAGTATCTCGGAAAATTCCTGAAGAGATCGAACCATTTTTTACCGTTACGTATTCCGGTCTTGTGAAAACGGAAAACTTGATGACTGTTTCTAAAAGTCTTTATGATAATAAGCAAACTTATTATACCTTATTAAAGCATACCAGTAGCTCTCGGTGATAAGGATTATCATGAGGAGATGCTCAGACATGATACTTCGTTCTGGTTTTTTCTTGCACTGACTGCATGGCGCCATGGGGATCAAATAAGAATTCCCCCTTAAGAAAGGGGGAGTAAGGGGGTTGTTATGAGAATATATTACAATCCAAAGTTGAAATCTCATGCAAAAGAACTACGCAAGAAAGGTGTTCTGTCCGAGGTCTTGCTCTGGAATCAGTTAAAAGGCAGAAAAATGAGCGGTTATCAGTTTATGAGACAGAAACCTATAGGAGATTATATTATTGATTTTTTCTGTAGTAAACTCAGACTCGTAATAGAAATCGATGGAAAAAGCCACGATGGCAGATTCCTTTATGATGCGGAAAGACAACAGTTTCTGGAATCCTTAGGGTTTACAGTGCTGAGATTTAACGATGCGGATGTGAAAAGAGACCTGCCCAATGTTTTAATGGCGATAGAGGGGTGGATTGAAAGTGCTTGTAAACAACCCCCTTTATCCCCCTTTTCTAAGGGGGAAATAACAACCCACGGCACCTCCTTCCCAAAAAGGGAATAACTCATTTGGAATGAGAAAGTGTTTTTTTGTTATGGATGGACAGCATAAATTTTCTCGGCATTGGCAGAGGCTTAAGGATAAAGGAAAAAATGAAGATTCTCCATCTTCTCTATGAAAGCAAAGGTGATTATTTCGGTATCGGCGGGGTCGGGATACGGGCATATGAAATTTATAGACATTTAAGCAGCAGGCATGACATCACCCTTCTCTGCAAGAAATATCCGGGTGCCCGAGACAGAGAGATTGAAGGGCTGAAGCATGTCTTTGTCGGATCGGAAAGTGGAAATTTAACCAGAACTC
>JALHSV010000205.1 GCA_022865525.1 Thermodesulfovibrionales bacterium | reverse complement strand
CCTATTCCCCTGATGACATCAGACATCGTAAATTCATCCTTCTCTTTCGCAACCTGGCACTGAAAGACGATCTGGAAGAGAAGGTCGCCCAGTTCCTCTTTTATGTTTCCCGGGTCATTTGCCTCAATTGCCTCAACAAGTTCGTATGCTTCTTCAATAATGTATGGCTTGAGGGATTCCCTGGTCTGTACCTTGTCCCAGGGGCAACCGTTCTCACTGCGGAGTTTCTCCATGATATGTAACAATTCCTGAAAATCCATACGTTTAAAAAAAGGGTTCAAGGATTCAAGGGTCCAAGGATTCAAGTGAAAGTAAATAATTTTCTGAATCCAGTGATAAGGTTTGTCATTGCGAGTGAAACGAAGCAATCTCGCCTTTTTTGAGGAGATTGCCACGCACCTTTCAGGTGCTCGCAATGACGTGCAATCAAGCGATCGATTTGGTTATCGCTGGCTTTGGGAAATAAATTATCACTCGGACCCTTGAATCCTCGGCCCTTGGACCCTTCTCTATTTTATTATATCCAGTATGATCTCCCGCTCTTCCATATCAACCCTGTCGAGCCTGACTCTCAATGCGTTTCCTATTGCATAAGAACGCTTTGTGTTACGTCCGACGAGTTTCATGCGACGTTCATCAAACTGATAGAAGTCATCTGTCATGTATGATACGTGGAGAAATCCATCAACGTAAAAGTCTTTTAATCTGACTTTCAGGCCGTATGGGGTAATGCTCACTATCCTGGCATCAAATTCCTCTCCGACCCTGTCCTTCATAAACCATGCCCTCATTGCATCAATGACTTCGTTTTCTGCCCGATCGGCATGACGCTCCATGCGGGAAGAATGGTACGCCATATCCGGAAGGAGTTGTTGTAGCTCCTGAATGCGTTTGTCCGGCAAGTGTTTCTTCTGCAGAACCTCGCGCAAAATCCTGTGCACAATGAGGTCCGGATACCTCCTGATCGGTGATGTAAAGTGCGCATAGCATTTTGATGCAAGGCCAAAATGTCCGACATTGATCGGTGAATAGCGGGCCTGCTTGAGACTCCGCAGCACCATATAATGAATAATTTCCTCCTCCGGCTTGCCCTTTACCTTCCTCAAAATATCAGGGAAGTCCCTTGTTTTGAGAGGATGTTTCAACGGGGAGACAGACTTCATGACTCTGACAATATCCTCCAGCTTCATCGGGTCCGGTTCCTCGTGGATTCTGAAAAGAATCGGAACGCCGAGAGCCTCAAGATGTTCTGCGACGGCCTCGTTTGCCGCAATCATAAATTCCTCGATAATCATATGCGCATAATTTCTTTCTGCACGCAGAATTGCCTCCGGAGCGCCCCGCATGTCGAGAAGTACCTCGGGCTCAGGCAGGTCGAAATCAAGGCTTCCACGCTCAAGCCTTTTGCTCCTGAGAATACCGCACAATTCTCCCATGAATTCGAAATCCTGGAGGAGATGAGCATACCTGCTCCGCTCATGCGGATCGTTGTCGATAAGGATCTTTCTTACCGATGTGTATGTCATTCTCTCGTCGCTGACAATGACACTCGGATAAAATTTTGAACTGAGCCTCGTACCAAGCCTGTCAAAGTCAAGTTCAGCGGTTAATGCAAACCGTTCTTCTTTAGGTTTCAGGCTGCACAGGTCTTCTGAAAGCTCTTTCGGGAGCATCGGTATGACCCTGTCCGGGAAATAGACACTCGTCCCCCTCTTCCGTGCCTCCTGATCAACCGCAGAATTCCACCCGACGAAGAAACCGACATCAGCAATATGGACGTAGAGGGTGTATCCGTGTTTAGATATTTTTATCGAAACCGCGTCGTCAAAATCCTTTGCGCGTTCACCATCAATAGTAATCGTTGGAAGAGACCGCAAATCTTTCCGCTTCTGACCTGATCCCGGAACATATGTTTTTTGTTTACCCGAAATTATCGCCTCCTCATGCACAGTTCGCGGGAACCTTCTTGGGAGATCAAATTCATCAATAATTGATTCTACTTCTGACTTGGGGTCTTCGGGTTTGCCTAAAATCTTCAGTATCCTGGCAGCAGGGGGTCTCCTCCCGGATGGATATGCAATGACCTCTGCGATTACCGTCTCGCCATTTTTTGCTCCTGAGCGGTCTTTCGGTGCTACCGGGAGATCAAAGGGAATAGACTTGTCCTTTGGCTTCACATAAAAACCGGTTCCTGTCGTTTCGAAGTTCCCGGCTATCTTTGCGTGCACTCTTTCAATGACCCTGATTATGCTGCCTTCACGTTTCTGCCGGTTCTCAATACGAACAAGAACCCTGTCATGATTCATCGCCCCAAATGTCGCGCGCGCAGGAATGAATAAATCCCGCTCTCCGGGTTTTTCCATGATCACAAAACCATAGCCTTCCCTGTGTGCATCAAAATAGCCGCTCACGAGACTCATGTCCTCCGGGGGTCCATACAGGCCTCTCCGCGTAAGGACCAGTTCACCGGATTTGACTAACGTTTTCAATATTCTCTTGAGAGAACGGGCCTCTTTGTGGTTCAATCCCATGAACGAGACGATATCCCTGAAGCAGAGAGGTCTCTTCGTCTTCTCACGGAAAAAAGTGAGAATACTTTCTTTATTTAGCATGATGTTTTTCCATGACTGCCGTGACGCATGTTATTGACAGGGTTAGTCAATTGTGATACCTTCAATAATACATGAAATGGCAGATAAAACAAGCATAGTCAAAGAAGCTCAGAAATATCTTGCCCACGGGCAGATCGATAAAGCTATTGCTGAATGGGAGAAATTAACAAAAGAATATCCTGACGGCAGTACGTTTAACACTATCGGTGATCTCTACCTGAAAAAGGGCAACAAGACAAATGCCATAGACTCATATCATCATGCTGCAGATTTTTTCAAACAGGAAGGATTTGCTCTCAAGGCATTAGCATTATACAAGAAGATCCTGAACATCAATGCAGAAGATGAGGGCTCCCTTCTTGCCCTCGGGGAACTGAATGAGGCAAAGGGACTTGTTACCGATGCGATAAAATTTTATCTTGCTGCTGCAGACAGTCTCTCAAAAAAAGGCGGCAGGGAAAAGCTTCTCGCAGTCTACGAAAAAATTCTCGCGCTCTCTCCATCGAATATCCCTCTGAGAATCAAGGTCGCAGAAACATACTTACAAAATGGCCTCATGTCCGAAGCCAATAGACAGTATTTCCATATTGCACGACTGAACGTTGAAAAGGGAGATACGGAAAAGGCAGCAGGGTTTTACCGGAAAATTCTCGATTTGGAGCGGCTCAACCGGCAGGCTCTCCTGGAGCTGAATGCAGTCTATGAGAAGACCGGCAACCTCGATAAAGCTGTTGAGCAGATACAGGAGGCGATGAATCTCTTGCCCCAGGATACGGAAATCCTGTTGAGGGCAGCAGAGCTTCACGGTACGCTCGCGAAATTCAACGAAGCACGGGATTATCTCAGACAGGTAACCGTACTCGAGCCGGCAAATCTCAGAGCACGAAAGATTCTCGGAGACCTGTATATGAAGGAAGGCAACCGGGACAGAGCATGGGCAGAATACCTTCCTATCCTCGATGATATCCTGCTCGAAGAAAATCACGATGATGCAGTAAAACTGCTTGAGTCTTTCAGGGATGTTGATCCTGTGGAGACAGGGAAAAGGCTTGTTACGCTCTTTATGCAGCACGGTGACAATCAGCAGGTTGTGCGCCAACTCCTCTCCCTGGGAGATATCTTTATGCAAAATGGGAAAGAACGGGAAGCGCTCAACTATTACCGTGAGGCATTCAAGATTACACCCGATGACGAAGTGTTGAAAAACAAGGTTGTAGAACTCGAGAAGGAGCTCGGGAAAGAACATATCGTGATCGAGGCAGAAAAGACGCTTGAAGAGGGACTGATCGAGGCTGATATTTATATCAGATACGGACTGTTCGATAAAGCTCACGACATCCTCGACACCTTCATACAGAAGGAGCCCGGAAACATTGATCTTCACCTTAGGCTCAAATCGCTGTATGCTGATACGGGCAAAACGGACCAGGCTGTTGCCTCATGTCTTACCCTGCATGAACTCTATGAAAAAGCCGGTGACAGCAAGAACAGCGGGCAGATGATTCAGGAAGCGTATGCGATCAATCCCGATGACCCCAGACTTGCCGGGATCGCTTTGCCGTTGCACCATGAGCAGACGGAAACAGACACGGCCCTGCAGGAACCGTCAATCGATGATTACAACGAGGAGATAGCAGAGGCTGATTTTTATGCACGGCAGGGACTTATTGAGGAAGCGCGGGAGATTTTGGAACGACTGAGATCCCTCTTTCCTGAAAACAGCGAAATAAACCAGAAACTGGCCTCACTTGTGCAGGCGGCTGAAGAGGAAGAAACGGCAGAAGCGGGTATAGCCGCTCAGGAAAGGCAACCGGAAGCGCCTGTCGCAGAGAGCGATATCCCCGACGCCGAGAAGATGCCTGAACCTGCTCTCGAGGGCAATGTCATGGAAATCTTCAACGAATTCAAGAAAGGGCTTGAGAAGGAGCTCGAGGCGGAGGATTACGAAACACACTATAATCTTGGGATAGCTTATAAAGAGATGGGATTGCTTGATGATGCCATAAGGGAATTTCAGGCGTCACGGAACGATCCGAAGAGATTTGTGCATTCTTCGAATATGCTTGGCACGTGTTATATCGAGAAAGGTCTTTATTCACTTGCCATAGACGTATTGAAGAATTCACTCGCACTGATGGAAGAGCGTGATGAGTCATACTGGACAATGCAGTACGACCTCGCTGAGGCCTATGAGAAGAATAAGAATATCGAAGAGGCACTCGATACCTACATGCAGGTCTATGGATGGAATGCAAAATTCCGCGAAGCTTCTGAAAAGATAAACACACTGAAAGCGGCGGTCCGTGAAAGCTCTGATCAGCAAAAGCTTAAGGAAAGGAAGGACAGAGTATCATACCTTTAGCCTGGCCGGGTGACACGCTGCCCGCTGGTCAGCAATCTTTATACGGTGGATTATTTAGAATATTATAAACTCAAAGAGCACCCGTTCTCGAACGTTGTTGACAGCCGGTTTTATTATAATAGCCCCCTCCATTCTGATGCCATGCTGAAACTCAAGTACGCAGTAGATACGAGAAAAGGGCTTGCTGTTGTTATCGGCGACATAGGTACCGGCAAAACAACACTGGCGAGGAGATTTCTTGAGGAATTAGACGAAAATTCATATGAGGCAGCACTCCTCGTAGTCGTCCATTCGAGTGTGAGCTCGGAATGGCTCTTCAAAAAATTTGCCATGCAACTTGGTGTGAGAGATATTAAGGACAACAAGGTGGATCTCCTCGCACAGATTTACCGGAGACTGCACGAGATTATCGATGAGAATAAGACGGCTGTCGTGATGATTGATGAGGTGCAGATGCTGAATTCCCGTGAGATCATGGAGGAATTCAGGGGGATGCTGAATATGGAAATGCCCGGCGGCAAAATGATCAATATTGTTTTTTTCGGATTGCCCGAGCTTGAAAATGTCCTTTCCCTTGACGAGCCCCTCAAACAGCGGGTGGCGGTGAAGATCGGATTAAAGGAATTTTCCGAAAAGGATACCAGGGATTATATAAAGCACAGGCTGTCAGTTGCAGGAAGCACCGGGGAAATTTTTTCAGAGGATGCGGTACGGTGTATATTCGAATACACCAACGGAACCCCGAGGCTCATCAACACCGTTTGCGACAATGCCCTTCTTGAAGGCTACCTTTCCAAAGCTGATGTCATAGAAAGTTCGATCATCAGGACGGTCTCGGTTGATCTCGGATTGAACGCCGGGGAGGAATGATATCTCCCTGATGTTCAGTGTCACTGCATAACGGGCCAGCTCTATCCTGATTTTTGAAGGATACCACAGTGCACCGGCGTAATCAGGATTTTCATACCTGATCATAAGTTCCCTGCCATCCTCAAGCGAGATATTCTGTTTTACCGGGAGCATGGTTTCCCTGTTTATCCAGAGCGATCTCGTCATGTTTTTCAGAATGTAACCACTCTCATCCTCTTCCACGCTAAAGTCTTTTATATCCCACCAGAAGAGACAGTCCCTCAAGCCGGATGAAAGAATAATTCCCTTGGTTCTGTCAATCGGCGGATTGCTTTTTATGATGCCATTGTGTGCGGTCACTTCGAATGCGAGAAAACCGAATGAATAGATGCGCATCGACAGGTCACCATTTTTTAACAGGTTGAGCGCACCGTCTCCTCTCATCTCCGTATCGTCCTTCTCAAAGGTTATGGCAAATGTTGTTTCGATGGACGAAATATCATTTCTTGAGGAAAGAACTTCCTGTACGTCCATCCCCTGGTAGTCGGGCAACTCAGTCCGTTTGACAGCGCAGGAATAAAGAATGAGAAGGGCGCTAACTAAAAACAGTGTCGATGCATTCTTCCACATTTTTTACTCCTGTTATTTCCAGACCGAAATCACCCCGCATCTTTTCAGCATTTCCGGCAGGGATGACAGCGTGCCTGAACCCGATTTTAGACGCCTCCTTCAGGCGGGTCTCTGCCTGGGCTACAGCCCGTATTTCACCTGAGAGGCCGACCTCGCCGAATACAAAGATTCGCGGATCAACCGGGATATCCCTGAGGGATGACACGACCGCAGTGATAATCCCGAGGTCAACAGCAGGCTCGATGAGTTTGAGACCCCCGACAACATTGACAAAGATATCCATGCCCCCGAGGTGGAGGCCGATCTTTTTTTCAAGCACTGCCACGAGCAAATTCACTTTGTTGAAATCAACCCCGATTGTTGTCCTTCGCGGCATTCCGAAATTTGTCTGGGAGACCAGCGACTGCAGTTCGACCATGAGCGGGCGGGTCCCTTCAATGCTTGCGACAACGGCTGACCCCGGGACATGCAAGGGTCTTTCGAGGAGGAACAGTTCTGAGGGGTTGTCGACCTCCAGGAGTCCCGAGTCCGACATCTCAAAAATACCGATCTCGTTTGTCGCCCCGAACCTGTTTTTGACTGTTCTCAGAATGCGGTAGGAATGTCCCCGGTCGCCTTCAAAATAGAGGACGGTATCCACAATATGTTCAAGGACCCGGGGGCCTGCAATCGCTCCTTCCTTGGTAACATGACCCACAAGGAAGACCGGGATATCCGACTTTTTTGCAAAAAGCATGAGCTTTGCAGCGCATTCCCTTACCTGACTGACAGACCCGGGTGCAGAGATAAGTTCCTCAGTATAAACAGTCTGTATGGAATCTATGACTATTACGTTTGGAACAAGTTTTGTTGCCGCATGAATGATGGCCTCGAGGGAAGTCTCCGGGAGCAGGATTATTTCTTCTGAATGTATCGAAAGCCTCTCAGCCCTGATTTTGATCTGTTCAGGAGATTCCTCCCCCGAGACATACAGTCCTTTTCCGGAGTTTTCCGAAATGCCTGAGATGGCCTGTAAGAGCAGGGTGGATTTCCCTATGCCCGGATCGCCGCCGACGAGAATGACCGAGCCTGCAACGATCCCGCCGCCGAGAACCCTGTCGAGTTCCTTAATGCCGGAAGATGTTCGCTGTTCCGATGCAGGTCTGATAGAGCTCAGAGTCTGCGGTTCTGCTTTACCGAAGCGGGATGTCAGGGATGCATGACGGGAGGAAGGCTCTTTCTTCTCTTCAGCAAAGCTGTTCCATGCATTGCAATCAGGGCATTTGCCAAGCCATTTCGGGCTTGAGTGGCCGCATGCCTGACACTGAAAAAACGTCTTAGTTTTCATCCACAAAATAGTCTTTCAGTTTTTCCCGCAGTGAATCAGGCCAGACCTCATCGTGAAGAAAAGCATCAACCTCTTCTCTGGTGAGAGCCTGCTTGATTTCTACCGGAAGACTTCTCAGGGCCTGCATCTTTGCAGGGTCTATTTTTCTCTTATCAGGATTGTTTTCCATTATCCCTCCCTTAACAAAATAGTCAAAGATAGAGCATGCCCATTCCCCTGCCGGGATAGTATGCCTTTTTTATTGCATGAGAGACAAACTCCTTTGCCCTTTTTACTGATTCGAGCGGTGAGTGACCGAGGGCAAGGAGAGCAGCTACGGCTGAAGAAAATGCGCATCCGGTACCGTGGTAATCTCCCTTCATTTTTTCGCCCTCGATATAGTGGAACGCTCCGTCAAAGTAGAGGTCTACAGCTTTTTCCTCGAGATGTCCGCCGGTGATGACGATGACCTCCGGCCCCATGGATTTCAGGGATTGCGCGGCTTCCTCCATGCCTGTTGTTTCTTCAATCATAATCCCCGTTAGGACAGCGGCTTCGTAGATGTTCGGTGTTATTATCCGGGACAAAGGGAAGAGCTTCGACCGTATGAGGTCCAGTGTCCCCTCATCAACAAGACTCATCCCGGATGAGGAGATGGTCACCGGGTCAAGGACAATGTTCCTGAATGCATTATCAGTAAAAATCTCTGCAAGAATATCAGCAGACCATCCGCTGAAGAGCATCCCTATTTTGAGGGCATCCGGTCTGATATCCGAAAGGAGGATCCGGAGCTGTTTCTCAAAAGTATCCTTATCAACGGGAAAGACGGCATCCACTCCCTGGGTATTCTGCGCAGTTACGGCAGATACAACAGAGAAGCCATGGACATTGAAGGCCCTGAAAACCTTCAGATCCGCCTGTAATCCTGCTCCGCCTGTCGGATCAGAACCGGCTATGGTTAAGGCAGTTTTCATTGG
>JALHSV010000204.1 GCA_022865525.1 Thermodesulfovibrionales bacterium | reverse complement strand
ATATCCATGTCCCCTATGACCGGGTAGGGCAGTACCTTGATTTCATAAGAAAGCACAGACTCAACCTTGAACTGTATTTTCCTTCGGCAGTCCTTGATAGCATCAAGAGTACCGATATCATTAATCTAAAAAAGACTCTTGACTACATGCCTTCCCTGAGCATTCACGGACCTTTTATGGATTTGTCACCGGGTGCAATTGATCCAAAAATCCGGGCAGTTACCATGGGGCGATTTTTTCAGGTTTTCGATATCGCTGAACTGCTCGAGGTAAAATCAATCGTTTTTCATTCTGGATATGAGAAGTGGAAATATGCTCTGGCGTTCGATCTCTGGCTCGAAAAGAGTCTGAAGACCTGGAAAGTTCTGACAAGAAAAGCAGTTGAGAGACATATCAAAATTGCCATTGAGAATGTATTTGAAAACGAGCCAACCAATTTGAGATTGCTGATGGAGGAAATGGGATCTGATCACTTCGGGATATGTTTTGATACCGGACATTGCAACCTGTTTTCCAGAGTTCCTCTCGACGAATGGATAGAACAGCTGAAGCCTTATATCCTTGAACTGCATCTCCATGATAACAGCAGGGCAGCTGACGACCATAAGGCCATTGGGGATGGAACATTTAATTTTGATGAACTCTTTTTGTTGCTGAAAGATAAAAACCTGATCTATACCATTGAAGGGCATGCTCCTGAAGACGTTATGAAAAGTATCCGGAAACTGAATGATTATCTATAACTTCTCTGCCTGATTTTTCATGGAAAAGCCCTGTAACTGAGGATTCCCTTTCCCCTTATACTGCACCATGACTTTATGGGTTTCACCGAGTGTCCCGGGAAAAATCAATCTCTTGATCCGTGCGACTTCGAAGAGATAATCAGGTGAGTTTGCGAAGAGCTTCCGGATCACCCCGTCAATTCCGAGCGATATCAGATACGTCCCCTGCCGGCAGAATCCGAGCGTCCTGAATCCGAAGAATTCCCCCCATTTCTTTACCGAAGAGAAATTGACATGTGCGGTTATGTCCTGATGACCAATATTGGTATAGGGGTCTTCATGTACCTGATGTCTGTAATAACAGAGCAAGGTACCTCTGTTTCTCTCCTCACTGTAATATTCCCGGGAAGGATAGCCGTAATCGATGGTAAGGATAAAGCCCTCCGAGAGTATCTCACTTGCTGACTGAAGCCAGTCTTTTATTCTCAGATTTATTTCAGTCCGGTATCCTTTCGGAAGTTGAACAGAAAATTCATCGAAATAATCTGTAAGGGCAGTTGTGCTTAGCGGCATTCTTATCTCCGAGAAAGAACTGTCATCGCTGAATGTTATGTATATCTCCTTGATTTCCTCATTCATCTCGACAAGATGTACAGGGAATGCATCGAGAAGTTCATTCGACAGAATGCAGCCCTTTCTGTTTCCCACTGATAGTAATGAAGATGCCCATCGGACTTTATCTTCATATTTGTTGAGCACATTCTTCTGTTTCAGCTGCACCGAAGGATTCGTCTCCACAAGCAGATAGGTGAGAGCATGATAAAATTCTTTATCCTGAAGATACTGCAGGATATCCAGACACATGAGACCAGCCCCGGCGCCGGGCTCAATCGCATAAAAGTCTGGCGGCCTTCCCATGGTCTCCCACATCTCTTCAAGCTGTACGGCGATCATCGCGCCGAAGGCAGGATGGACGTGCTGGCTGGTATAAAAATCTCCCGCCCTCCCGATTTCGATATTGTCCGTGGCATAATATCCGAGACCCGGTTCATAGAGTGCCATTTCCATGAAGGTTTCAAAGGGAATCGGACCTTCCGTTTTAATTCGTTCTATGATTTTCTGTTGAAGCGGATTCATATCGCTAAAATTCCTGGGGCAGAGATCTGCACAGGCGTCATATTCTCATGAGAATTCATTGTAAAGGATTATCGATGAGCTTGACAACAGCGTTCATAGAGAGGCATAAGAGGCAGGAAAAGGGATTTTCCGTACAACTATAATAAATACAATAAATAATATCGCCGATAACCCCGCTGTTATCGAACCGAAATAGAATGTCGCAGAAGGAGAGACATGATCCCAAAGCCAGCCACCAATTAGGCTTGCAGGGAACATGGCAATTCCGACCGCTGAATTATATACCCCGAAGGCGGTTGCTTTGAAATCAGATGGTATTATAGTTGCAAGAAAAGCCTTCTGTATGCCTTCCGTGATTCCCATAAAGAGGCCATAAAAACCGAATAGCACCCATATGGCTGTGGCATCTTTTGCTATCGCAAAACCGTAATAGAGGATGGCAAAGAGAATAAACCCGAGAAGTATTACTCTCTTTTTTCCAAATCTATCCGCAGCAATACCTGCAGGGATGGATGATAAGGAGTAGACGAGATTGAATAGTAGATAAACCACAGGTATCATGACTATAGGAACTCCAACCTGTTGAGCCCTGAGTATGAGAAAGACATCACTGGAATTCCCTATTGCGAATACGGCAGCGATTACAACAAAGAACTTGAACCTCCAGTCAAAATGTTTGAGCGTCAATTTGGGTCTCTCCGAATGCGGGAGAGAAACTTTCTTTTTCTCTGTGATAAAAAAGATGATCAAGAGAACCGCAATAGTCCCTGGGATTATAGAAAGCCAGAAGACCATTCGATAGTTGTTTGAGAATAGACCAAGTAAAAGGAAGGCCAGTGCAGGACCGACCACTGCACCCATTGTATCCATTGAACGGTGAAAACCGAATGCCCTGCCGAGATGCGTTTTTTCTGAAGACTCAGCGATGATAGCGTCGCGTGGCGCTGTGCGTAAACCTTTGCCGAACCTGTCCATGAAGCGTGAGCCCAGGATATGCTGCCAACCTGTAGCAAGAGAAACAATTGGTCTACTCAAGGTGGATATACTATATCCAGCAGCCATAAGCCATTTCCGATTGCCTATTCTGTCTGAGAACCATCCAGAAAATATTTTTAGCAAACTTGCAGTTGATTCTGCGATTCCTTCGATCAGTCCGATTATAGATTTATTCACTCCAAGAACATTCGAGAGAAAAAGAGGGACAAGGGGATAGATCATCTCGGAACTGACATCCATAAAAAAACTCACAAGTCCGGCAATGGATACGTTTCTTCCGAAACCGAAATATTTTTTGTTGTGACTCATGAAGGGGGGCTTCTTCTACGATAGATTATTTAACCACAATAACTGTACAGGGAGACAGTTTTGTAATATTCTGTGAGGTTGACCCCCATACTCTTCCAAATATCTTCGAATGCCCCATAAAGCCAACGACAAGAAGATCAAAATGCCCTTCCTTTGCATAGTGCACGATAGTTTCAACTTCATGCCCTGCCTGAACCTTGATATAAAGATCTATCCCGGCAATTTTTGCCTCTTCCTTTGCGTCGTCATTGATTTTCTGGAAATAGTCGTTAGCTTCTTTTCTGAATTCCTCCACCTCTCCGATCGTTGCCGCATACTGAGGCACCCCCTCTTCCACCGATATGCTGTGAAGTTCAGCGTTATATTTTTTTGCGAGATCAATTGCAGTTTTAAGGGCTTTTTTTGCTCCTTCAGAGCCGTCATTGCCTACTAATATTTTCTTAAACATCATTCCCCTCCTTTTTTAAATCAGGTTGAAACCATTTCTGAGCTATGACTGTCGGTACCACTGCCGAAAGTATAACAGCAGTGACCAGTATCGTATATTGCTCCTGGTTTATGATTTTGTTTGTGTAGCCAAAGAGAGCTGATATCGTTCCGAAAGTAAGACCTGTAGACATCAGCAAGGTAGTATACATGCTCTCTTTTTTTGCGAATTTAAATACCTTTGTCAGCGGCCATACTCCTACAAATTTTGCTGCTATTTTAACGAGAAGAAAAATAAGAATCAGCAAAGCACTATTCCACATTGCTGACAGCTTTACCAGTGAACCAGCTTTAAGAAAATAAAAAGGCGTAAGCATGGTAAAAGCGGTGACTCTCATTCTGTGGCTGAGAGTTTTGTTCTTGAGGAAAAATGGTGCCAACACCATGCCCACGAGATAGGCCGGCAGCACCGCTTCACTTTTTGCCATCAGGGCAAGCCCGCCGAGGCCAAAGAGCAAGAGAAAAATAAATTTTGTTTCCGGCTCACTTATGCGGCTTCCGACTTTTTCAAAAAACCATGGAGTAAATTTAGGAAGAAGGAATAGGACAATAGCTGTAATGACTATAAAAAAAACCATGGACTGGTCATAATTTGCAAAAAAAACACCCAGAGCCAAAACCGTTCCGAGGTCGGTAATAAAACAGGCCGCAAGAATGAGTTTCCCGAGTTCAGTCTCATTGTACCCTGTTTCTATCATTACGGCATAAACAACCGCAACAGATGTGGTTGAAAGTGAAATCCCTGCCATCGCTGCCTGTGGAAAAGTCCAGCCTCCGATGTAATACGCATAACCCATTGCCCCTAAAAACGGCATCAAGAAACTCAGGAAGCCTATACCAACGCTCTCTTTAAATTTTTTTCTGAGAATCTGCGGTTCGATTTCGGCGCCGGCAAGAAATGTCAGAAGAATACTGCCGAACCCCGCAAGAAAATTTACCCATTCGGTCCTCTGGAGCGGCAGGAAGTTCCCTCCAATTACACCAACCATTATCTCAAGTAAAGCAATGGATATTGCAATCCGAACCGAGAGAAGGGTCGCAACAAATGCAAGCCCCATCCACAACGCTGCCTGAAACCACTGGTTATCCATCTTTTACATTCCTCCTTATTCTTCCCGGAGGGGATAAAAACCAAAAACCCCTACCGAAAACTGTATGTTTCAGTAGGGGTCATCAGTCCTTGAGGACGGTTCATGGCGAACCCCATCACCGATCATAAAATACCAGAGTCATTTAAGCAATGTCAAAGGATCGTGGAGCTATATCTGTATATGCAATTTAAAAACTTGAATAAATAACGGTTTTTTTTTATTATTAAATAAAATAAGTGGAGGTAACATGGTCAAGGAAGATGTGGAGAAGGTTCTTGAACATATAAGGATGGGACTCAGAAGGGACGGCGGTGACATCGAATTGGTAGAGATAAAAGAGAGTGTAGTTTAT
>JALHSV010000203.1 GCA_022865525.1 Thermodesulfovibrionales bacterium | reverse complement strand
CCCTCTTCGGCGTAACCTTCATGTGTGTCGCGCCAGAACATCCCGTGGTCCGGCAACTCGTTACAGATTCAGACACGATTGAAGCCTTAAAAGCCAAATACGGCAGGGAAACAGAAAAAATAGGGTTGTTTGCAGGCCATTACTGTGTTAACCCTTTAAATGGGGATAGAATCCCTGTCTATATCGCAAACTTCGTGCTCATGGAATACGGGACCGGAGCCATTATGTCTGTCCCGGCTCATGACCAGCGTGACTTTGAGTTTGCAAATAAATATGGGTTACCAATAAAGGTGGTGATCGTACCCCCCACCCATTCCTCCCCCGCGAGGGGGGAGGGTAAGGGAGAGGGTGAAAACATCCTCTCAGAGCTCGCCGAGGCATATGAAGATGAAGGTATCCTTGTCGATTCAGGCCAGTTTAACGGGATGAGCAGCGGCATTGCAAAAAAAGAAATTATTCGGTTCATTGAGGATGAGGGACTCGGGAAAGCCGTTGTCAATTTTAAACTCAGGGATTGGGGTATTTCCCGGCAACGCTACTGGGGTACACCTATCCCTGTCATATATTGCGATACATGCGGTACAGTTCCTGTGCCGGAAAAGGACCTGCCGGTCATACTGCCTGAAGACGTAAAGATTACCGGGAAAGGCAGTTCACCGCTCCTTGAGTCAGCGGCATTTTTAAATACCCAATGTCCGAAATGTGGTGGGAGCGCTCGTCGCGAGACTGATACCATGGATACCTTTGTTGATTCGTCCTGGTATTTTATCCGTTATTGCCTGAAGCTCGGTGATATTGATTTGATGGCTGAAATAAAAAGTCAAGAGTCGGAAGTACGGTACTGGATGCCTGTTGACCAGTATATCGGGGGTGTCGAGCATGCAGTGCTTCACCTTCTCTACTCGAGATTTTTTACACGAGTAATCCGTGACCTTGGCCTCATTGATATCAGCGAACCGTTTCAGAACCTTCTGACACAGGGCATGGTTATCAAAGACGGGGCAAAGATGTCCAAGTCCAAGGGGAATGTTGTTGATCCGAATTATCTGATAGAACGGTATGGAGCTGATACATCGAGATTGTTCTCCCTCTTTGCAGCTCCGCCTGAAAAAGATCTCGAATGGGCAGACAAGGGTGTTGACGGCGCATATAGGTTTTTAAACAGGCTATGGGGAATTGTCTATAAAAACCAATCGAACATCCAACATCCAATATCCAACATCCAGAATATATCCACCCTGCAACCTTCAGCCTTAGACCTTTACAGAAAAACGCATCAGACCATTAAGAAAGTCACAACCGACATAGAACGTGAGTATCATTTCAATACCGCAATAGCGAGGATGATGGAGTTGGTGAATGAGATAACGTCATTTGAGCCGGGATCAAAAGAGGATAAAGCTGTATTCAGATTCGCAATAGAGCAGTTGCTTCTCCTGCTTTCGCCATTTTCTCCCCATATTGCCGAGGAACTGTGGGCGGCTATCGGGAACAAGCCGAGCATTTTTGAACACTCATGGCCTGTTTGGGATGAAGAAGCAGCCAAAGAAGAGCAGATAGAGCTTGTCATCCAGGTTAACGGGAAACTCAGGTCAAAAGTTATGATATCGGTCGGCATGTCGGATGATGAGGTAAAGAAGACCGCCCTCGCTGACCAGAGGATTCAGGAGATAATAGGTGAAAGCGAGATTCGGAAGCTTCTCGTCGTTAAGGGCAAACTGGTTAATATAGTCATCGGGAAATAAGAATTCTCTTTTATGGAAACAAGCAAGATAGTCATTATCAACGATACATGTCATTCCAGCTTGTCTGGAATCTTTCTTAATCGGAAGGATTCCGAACAAGTCGGAATGACAGCAAAAAGTACTTCATTCAAATTAAAGAAAGCACGGTTTTCTGTTTTTTCCCTGTTTGCTGTCTGCTGTCTGCTGACTACTCTATTTGGCTGTGGGTACACACTTCACGGCAAGGCATCTCTCCCTTTTCATGCGATACACATAGGCATTATCGAAAACAGAACTGTTGAACCGAAACTCCAGGATAAGCTTTATCAGACCTTAACCGATGAATTCCTCAAACAGGGAATTGCGGTTTATCACCGAGCTGACTATCAGCTGAAAGGAAAGATTGATCAGTTTGAATTGCGAATTATGTCTGAAACGTCAGACGTGGCTACTGAATATGAAGTGATCATAAAGGGAGACTTTACAATTACTGGCCCTTCCGGGTATATCAAAGAGTTAAAGGATGTCGGGTCTCCTTTCATCATATCTTTTTCCGGATCAGGCCAGTTAACGACACTCCTATCTTTCAAGGAACTTGCTTCG
Organism: Thermodesulfovibrionales bacterium; assembly: GCA_022865525.1. Lineage (GTDB taxonomy): Bacteria > Nitrospirota > Thermodesulfovibrionia > Thermodesulfovibrionales > SM23-35 > JALHSV01. The sequence continues at coordinate 684 of JALHSV010000203.1, read as the reverse complement.
GACAGGGCTGTCCGGGATATGGCACAGGAAATTGTTGCCGCGCTTATTTACCGATGAGCTTTCAGTCGTGTATCAACGAAATACGTAAGAGCCTTCCATCCCCTGTTTATCTCTTTTATGCATCCGACCCGTTTCTCCACAGCGAGGCTCTTGCAGCTATAAGAGAACTTGTGCCTGTTGCTGAGAGGGACTTTAATCTCCACGTGTTTGATCTCTTAGCCCAGGGAGAGGAAAATCTGATGCTTGAACGGATACTTGACGTGGTGAATACCGTCTCTTTCTTCGGAGGAAGACGATTTACCATATTGATGGGAAACCTCCAGAAATTTTTGAAAAAAGATATTGAAAAGCTCCAGGCGTATGCCTCAAAACCGGCACAGGATTCAGTCCTTGTAATCTTCCATCATGGTGTTCTGAGCAAAGAGGCGAGGGAGAAGTTCAAAGTATTCAAGCCCGTATCCATCGATATCAGGGCATCAGAAATCCCGCAGTGGATAAAGCAGAGGGTAAGAACAAAGGGCATCGATTTCTCTGATGAGGCTGTTGAGTATTTAATTAGTGTTGTAGGAAATGATCTGGGACTTCTGTCGGCAGAAATCGAGAAAATCTCCTTCGTCGGTCAAAAGAGGATCGATGTGGATGACATCTCAGATATCGTTGCCGGCGGAAGGCAATACGGTATGT
>JALHSV010000202.1 GCA_022865525.1 Thermodesulfovibrionales bacterium | reverse complement strand
TCCTGCATAGGAAGCACCGATCGCGGTTTCGAAAGCCACTTTTTCATTAACCGCCCATTCCACATCACCAGTGAAATTACGTGCGATATATTCCAGAATTTCGGTAGCCGGGGTTCCAGGATAACTTGTTGCCAGAGATATACCAGCCTCTATCGCACCCCTTCCTATTGCATCATCACCTGACAGAATGTCCTTATTCAATTGATCTTGTTTCACCTGAAAATACCCTTTTAACCCATTTTTTGATAAACGTGTTTTTTGATTATACCACTGATCTCCATGGAAATGTTCATGATGCAAATGCGCCTTATCGGGATAAAATGATGCATAGTGCGGATAAGATATTTTCATTTTGCCCTACCATTTGTCTGAATAATGTGTGTAAAATATTTTGGAAATGAAAGGAATTGTTGATTTCCACACCCATGCCTTTCCTGATGATTTATCAGAAAGGGTGATAAAGATGCTCGAGGAAGAAGGAGGCATCAAGGCTCATCTTGACGGTAAAATATCCTCCCTGCTTTCTTCTATGGACAACTGCGGGATTGAAAAGAGTGTTATTTGCAATATTGCCACAAACCCAGCGCAATTTGATTCAATCCTGAAATGGTGCAAAAAGGTCAGATCGGAAAGAATTATTCCCTTTCCTTCTTTTCATCCCTATGACCCGGAGTTTAACGAGAGAATTGATGCAATAAAACATGAGGGCTTTAAGGGGATAAAATTCCATCCCTACTATCAGAATTTTACTCTCGATGAAGATAAGCTCTTCCCAGTTTATGAAAAAATATGTGCTGCGAATCTGATTCTGGTAATGCATACCGGCTTTGATTTTGCTTTTCCGCTCACAAAAATAGCCGACCCGGAGAAAATATTTCGTGTTATAGAAAAGTTTCCTTCCCTGAAACTGGTCACAACGCATCTCGGGGCATGGAAACAGTGGGAGGAGGTTGAGCAATTTTTGCTCGGAAAACACATTTATATGGAGATATCATTTTCGCTTGAGTTTTTAGATGGTGATGCAGCCAAAAAAATATTCGAAAATCACCCTCCGGAATATATTCTTTTTGGCACGGATTCTCCATGGACGGACCAGCAAAAGACACTTTCTTTATTCAGGGAACTCCTCCTCGGAGAAACAAAAGAAAAACTTATTTTACGGGAGAATGCTGTTAACCTGCTGAATTCCGTTTAATTTGTTAATGTCCTGGTATGGTTGCAATTTAAAAGAGTGTTCTCTGTCCCTTGATTTCTTTCCTTGCAACTTCCTCAAGAATTTTGATCTTTCCATATTCACCATCATATCCTGGAGCAATATGAACATTCCCGGAACGCACCCTGCTGATTGCTTCTTTCAAAAGAGGCGAACTCGCATTTTCTATTTCATCAAGTGGCAGGTCCATGAGGATTTTCAACTCATTACCAAGTTTTTCAATAAGCTGTAAATAGTCAGTAGTTACCGCCTTACTGCTTACCCCTACCTTCTTTGTTTCCGCAATAATCTCCTGAAGAGGGATCATTGAATAGAAAGGCGGTGCACATGAAGGCTTGAAGCCATCTTCCCTGTCAGCAAGTTTTTCAACTCGGTGCATAACACCAACGGTTACCTTCTTACCGCATGCAGGACAGAGATAATGATGCCTTATGGTCTCTTCAGGAGAAAGGTTCACGCCACAGGATCTGTGTCCGTCATAATGATATTTTCCCTCCTCGGGAAAAAATTCAATCGTCCCGGCAAACCCTTGTTTTGTTTTAATCGCATGCGTAATAAATTCATAGGATATTTCTGTAATCCCCCCATGCCCCCCTTTACTAAAGGCGGGTAAGGGGGGATTACTTGTATCAAAGATATTCGCTTCGCGTCCGATTTTTGCTGGGGAATGAGCATCTGAATTCGAGATCAGGGTAATAGTATCGAGTGATGAAAGCCTCCAGTTCATTGCAGGATTTGAGGATAACCCTGTCTCGATAGCATAAATATTGGGAGTTAATTCATCAAAACATTCTTCCAGTGAGTCAAAACCCGAACTCGCACCAAAGACAGAAAAATGAGGCGTCCATGCATGTGCAGGGACAAACATGGTTTCATGTGATATATCGAGAACGATTTTCAATAATGTTTTTGCATCGAGTCCAAGTATCGGTCTTCCATCAGACGAAATGTTACCAATTTTTGAAAGCGCATGACTGAGCTTTGACGCAGCAGCAAAATCAGGGACAAAGATGAGGCTGTGTATCTTTCTTACCCTTCCATTCTTTGAATATATACAGCTCACCTCTGTCGTGAGCATGAAAGAGACCTCGTTTAAGCAAGAATCAGGGACAGAATTATCTTTATATTTATCTCTTAATTTAAGTAAGTTATTGTTATTAATATCAAGTTTTTCATTAAGTTCTTTGTACCATTGCGGGTGAGTAAAATCACCGGTGCCAATAACAGATATTCCCTTTATCTGTGCCCATTTCCACAGGCTCTCCAGAGACACAT
>JALHSV010000201.1 GCA_022865525.1 Thermodesulfovibrionales bacterium | reverse complement strand
TCGGTTATATATCCTAACTTGACAAGGTTTGCGCCCAGCCTCCCCCCTTCCTTCCGTTGAAGACTCACCGCCTCTTTCAGCTGGTCATCCGTTATCAAATTCGATGTTATCAGTAATTGTCCTAACTTCGCCGCCATGCTTTAAAAATATCTAAAAATTTTATAAATGTCAACCAAATAACTAAGTTAACTTTAACCATTACTTCATATTCTTTTGCATACCAATCGGGTACAGATTCAAATATAGTATTCTATATCAAAATAAAGTTTCATTACGGTGACGTACATCACATGCAGCGAAATTGGATATATACACCGGGGAATTGGAGGAGTTAGCCGATATATTTTGTAAAAAATGTTACGATAATACATACTGAATGACATGATGAGGAGCATCGCATTGTCATTGAACAGACAAAAAAATATGCCTTCCATCAGCGATACGGAGAGAGCTGTACGCTTGAGAGAAATATTTGAAAACCTGCAGGACGTTAACAAGAAGATACCTGTTATCGTCGAAGGGAAAAAAGATGCCTCTGCTTTGAGGAGTCTTGGCCTTATGGGGGATATCATTACCCTGCACAATGGCCAAAATCTCTATGATTTTTGTGATGATGTCGCCCAGAGATACCATAGGGTTGTTCTTCTCCTTGACTGGGACAGGAAGGGTGAAAACCTCAATAAAATCCTTTCTCAACATCTAAAAGGGCACTGGGAAGAGTTTTCTTCTTTCAGAGAAATTCTCAAGATACTCTGCCAGAAGGAGATTAAGGATATCGAGGGAATTCCCGCGCTCCTCAGGAGACTCGAAGGGTATGAAACTCCTTGGCAGTGAAGGGGAATCCCTTGCTATACAATTTCTCAGAAAAAAAGGGTACGTTATCATTGCTCATAATTATAAAACTCGTATTGGTGAAATTGATATTATTGCCAAAGATGGTGAAACCATCGTGTTTGTTGAGGTGAAGACAAGGTCAAATGACATGTTCGGTTCTCCTCATGAATCGGTGAACTCAACAAAAAGACGGAAACTGAAAAATTTAGCCTTGCTCTATTTAAAAAAGCAGAAACAGGAAGTTCCCACAAGGTTCGATGTCATCAGCATTACATGTCTCAAGAACGGGCAAAAAGAAATCCACCATATCAGGGATGCGTTTGAGGTGTAGTGGTTATCTTTTTCTCCCATTCCCATGCTGTTCTGATGATATAGTCAAGATCATCATGTTTCGGTGTCCAGCCCAGCTCCTTCCTGATCTTTGATGCATCAGCAATAAGGGCTGGCGGATCTCCCGGTCTTCTGTCAGCGTAACGGACAGGGAAATCAATCCCCGTCACATACTTCACCCGGTTAACTACTTCCTGTACAGAAGCCCCATGTCCATATCCGCAATTATAAATCGCGCTGCCGCCTCCCTTCCGAAGGTATTCAAGCGCAAGAATATGGGCATCCGCAAGATCATCAACATGTATATAATCCCTTATGCATGTGCCATCCGGCGTGGGGTAGTCAGTACCGAATATATCGAGATAATTATTCTTGCCGAGCGCTGTCCGTAAAGACACGGTTATAAGATGTGTTGCATCTTTTCTTGCCTGTCCGATCCTTGTAAGACGATCAGCCCCTGCGACATTGAAATATCTCAGTGAGATGTATCTGAAAGGCGCTGAAATGCTCACATCATGTAACGCTTGTTCAACCATAACTTTTGATGCACCATAAGGATTGATGGGAAGAAGTGGTGAGTCCTCTGTCACCGGAACTTTGTCAGGTATTCCGTAGACCGCTGCTGTGGATGAAAAAATGCATGCATAAACACGATATTGCAGACAAGTTTCGATGAGATTGAGTGCGTTGACAAAATTATTCCTGTAATATTTGAGGGGATCCCTTATTGATTCATCAACAACAATAAATGCCGACATGTGGATGACGGCATCGAATCGTTCTCTCCGGAAGACATCATGAAGGAGCACCTGATCAGCAAGATCACCTTGTATCAGTCTGCCATAAAGCACTGCCCCTGGATGGCCATAGGAAAGATTGTCATAAACAACAATTTCATACTGCCTTTCGCCCAGTGCTTTAACGATATGACTTCCGATATACCCGGCCCCGCCTGTAACAAGTACTTTCATCATTGCGTGTATATTACATCCTATCGAACAAAAAAAAGGATAACTATCCTGTCTTTTTGTCATGACTACCTGTTATATTGATTGGTTACAAAAGAATGTGCGCTTATGATGAGGGTTTCTCTGACTCTTTTTTCTCTGTCTTTTTCTCTTTCGATCCTTTTGTCTTCCTCGTGTCTTCATAATCAATAAACTCCAGAACGGCCATCGGAGCAGAATCGTTCACTCTGTTTCTTGTCTGGATAATTCTCAGATAACCGCCGTTTCTCCCTAAAAACCTTGGGGCAATCTCACTGAAAAGTTTTGCTACTGACGCCCTGTTTGAAAGATATGAAAAGGCAAGCCGTTTTGCGTGCAGATCCCCTTTCAGACCGAGGGTTATGATCTTCTCAGCGATCCGCCTCACCTCTTTTGCTTTTGCTTCTGTTGTTTCGATCCGTTCATGTTCCAAAAGAGAGATGACCAACCCCTTCAAAAGGGCTTTTCTCTGGTTTGCGGTTCGCCCGAACAACCTTCCATCAACTCTGTGTCGCATCTTGTTCTATACCTCCAGTCTGTAAAACAGCTTCCCTGTTGAGAGCATCAAGGTCAACCCGCATACCGAGGCGAAGTCCCATAACGGTCAATATTTCCTTTATTTCATTGAGGGACTTGCGTCCAAAATTCTTGGTCCGTAACATCTCCTGTTCGGTCTTCTGGACAAGATCAGCAATGGTTTTTATGTTTGCATTCTTCAGGCAGTTATATGATCTGACGGAAAGCTCAAGTTCTTCAACACTTTTGAGAAGATTACTATTGAATATGGGTTCATCGTTCATCGAATGTTCTGCATCACCCAGCGCAACAGGAGAGAATTCCTCTTCCCCTTCTTCTTCCTCTAAAATGAAGAGGTTCAGGTGTTCAATAACAATGGCGGCCGCCTGAGAAATTGCTTTTTCGGGAGTTATGCTGCCGTCGGTCCATATTTCCATGATAAGCCTGTCATAGTCTGTAGCCCTTCCAACCCTTGCTTTTTCCACGATGAAATTGACCCGCCGGATTGGAGTGAAGACAGAATCAACAGCAATCATATTAATCGGAAGGTCTTCCTCTTTATTCAACTCAGCAAGGACATAACCTTTGCCCTTCTTGATATACATCTCCGCTTCAAAAGTTGAGTCCCTATCCAGAGTTGCGATAACCTGTTCAGGGTTAAGAACTTCAAAGGATGCATCACCGTGGATATCTTCACCGGTTAAACGTTTGGGTCCTTTGCCTTTTATTCCTACAATCTTTTTTTCGTTCGAATACAGCTTAAATCTGAGCTGTTTGATATTGAGTATGACATCAACCACGTCTTCCTTTACACCCTTTATTGTCGAAAACTCGTGGAGGGCACCTGGTATCTTAACTGCCGTTACAGCTGCACCCTCAATAGAAGAGAGCAAAACCCTTCTCAGTGCATTTCCTAAGGTTATACCAAACCCTCTTTCTAAGGGCTCTGCAATCAGTTTGCCGTATGTGTCAGTTAATGTTTCCTCGTCAAAATGTATCGTATCCGGTAACTGAAAGCCTATTTTCTTCAGGTCCATAAGGCCTCCTCTATTTCTGAAATTAGCAACTAAAAACAAGCAAGAGGACACAGGAAGTTGTTCACTGATTCCTTCCTGTATGCCTCCTCGTTATTAATGGTTTACATTATTTGGAATAGAGTTCTACGATGAGCTGTTCCTGAACAGGAAGCTGAATCTCATCTCGAGATGGAATGTGTAAAACCTTGCCTCGGGAGTGAGCGGTATCAACTTCAACCCAGCCCGGGATTCCCCTGTGTTCAGATTTCGAAAGACTATCGATAATTTCAGGTATGTTTCTGCTCGCTTCTTTTACTTCAAGGATATCCCCGGCTTTTGTCTCATACGATGGGAGGTTTACTTTTCTCCCGTTCACAAGGATATGCCCGTGACGCAGAATTTGCCGTGCCCTGCGTCTGTTGGGTGCAAATCCCATGCGGAAAACCATGGTGTCAAGCCGGCTCTCGATCAGTTGAAGAAGCACCTCTCCGGTAATGCCTTTCTTCCTCTCAGCGTTATGAAAGTATTTTCTGAACTGCCTCTCGAGCAGGCCGTATATTTTCCTTACTTTTTGTTTTTCCCTCAATTGAATACCATAGTCAGATAACTTTCGGAATCCCTGTCCATGCTGTCCTGGCGGGTATTTTCTCCTCTCAACAGCACACTTCTCTGAATAGCACCTGTCACCTTTCAGAAACAGCTTTTCCCCTTCCCTCCGGCAAATCCTGCACAACGCTCCGATATATCGTGCCATAGTTACACTCTCCTCCTTTTTGGAGGTCTACATCCATTGTGAGGAACAGGAGTTACATCTTTGATGAGATTAATCTCAAGTCCTGCAGCCTGGAGCGCCCGTATAGCAGACTCTCTCCCGGCACCCGGTCCTTTCACAAAAATATCAACCTGTTTCATCCCGAAATCCATAGCCTTTTTTGCTGCCGCTGCAGCAGCCATCTGTGCAGCGTATGGTGTACTTTTTCTCGAACCTTTGAATCCCAGGTTTCCTGCACTGGCCCATGTAAGCACGCCGCCATTCGGATCTGTTATGGTGACGATCGTATTGTTAAAAGTAGCCTGGATATGTGCTGCTCCATACGCAATATTCTTTTTTTCTTTCTTTACGCCTTTTTTTCTCTGAGCCATTCTTTAAGCCTCTTTCTTTTTACCCATAACGGCTTTTCTTGGACCTTTACGCGTCCGCGCATTAGTTTTCGTCCTTTGACCTCTCACGGGCAGTCCAAAACGATGTCTCATTCCCCTGTAACTTCCGATATCTATTAGTCTTTTTATACCCATAGATATTTCGCGTCTGAGATCACCCTCCACCCTGTAATCCCTTTCTAACACACCCCTTATTTTTACAATCTCTTCGTTCGTGAGGTCCTTAACCCTTGTATTTGGATTGAGACCCGTCTCAGATAAAATCTTCTGTGACAGAGTCCTTCCTATGCCGAAAATTCTTGTTAAGCCAATTTCGACACGCTCATTTTTAGGCAAATCCACTCCGGCAATTCTCGCCAACTTTTACCCCCTTGGAGTTTTCTGATATTTTTTACTTTTCCCCACCTATTGTCTGCTTTCTACTTTCTTTCTTATCCCTGCTTCTGTTTATGCCTTGGGTTTTCACAGATAACCCGGATAATACCCCTTCTTTTCACGATCTTACATTTAGCACATATAGGCCTGACTGAAGAACGAACTTTCATAGTACTCTCTCTTTCGACTTTTAGCTTATTCTCTTCATAATGCTATTTAAATCTATACGTTATTCTTCCCTTGGTAAGGTCATAGGGAGAAAGTTCCACCGTAACCCTGTCACCCGGCAGGATCTTAATAAAATGCATCCTCATTTTTCCAGAAACATATGCAAGTACTATCTGACCATTTTCAAGTTCAACCTTAAACATTGCATTTGGCAGGGTTTCAACGATTTTCCCTTCAACTTCTATATTATCTTCTTTTGGCATTAACTGAATAATATACGCTTTTTAATGTATTTTAGTCAATATTCTTGGCTTATCTTCCGTCACAAGGATTGTATGCTCGAAATGAGCCGATAGTGTGCCGTCCATAGTCACAGCAGTCCAGCCGTCGTCGAGAACCACAACCTCATGTCTGCCAGCATTTACCATCGGTTCTATTGCCAGTGTTATCCCGGATTTGAGCCGTGGCCCGCGACCGGGTAACCCAAAATTGGGCACCTGTGGGTCCTCATGGAGATCCCTTCCTATCCCATGGCCGACAAATGCCCTGACCACCGAGAAGCCATGTGATTCAATATGCTTTTGAATGGCGTATGAAATATCCGAGACCCTGTTGTTTTTTTGTGCATGCTCTATACCGAGGTATAAGGATTCTTCTGTAACCCTTAAGAGCTTTTCGGCATCCGGGGTTATCTTGCCAACACCAAACGTACAGGCTGCATCACCGTAAAAACCGTCCTTATAAACACCAAGATCAATACCGATAATATCGCCTTCCTCTAACACCCTGTTAGACGGTATTCCGTGAATGACCTCATTATTAATTGAGGTACAGATACTTGCAGGGTATCCCCGGTATCCCTTAAAAGCCGGCATTGCGTTATTCGACCGGATATATTCATCTGCAAAATGTTCTAATTCCATTGTTGTAACACCAGGAGTCACCATATCTTTTAAACTATCAAGTGCCTTTGCAACAACAAGACATGATTGAGTAATCTTTTCTATTTCCTCTGGGGATTTCAATATGATCATTGCTCCACACGTTCAGTCCCGGTAACTATGCGTCGTGGATTCTTGTCCCCTATTTCCTTCCCCTGATCCTGCCCTTTTTGAGAAATCCCTCGTACGAACGGGTAACTAAATGAGACTCGATCTGTGAAACGGTATCCAGAGCAACACCTACAGCAATGAGAAGAGATGTCCCGCCGAAATAGAACGGCACATTAAACCTCGCAATGAGGATTTCAGGGATTATACAGACAATGCCGAGGTAAAGAGCACCCACGAACGTCAGACGGGATAAAACCCGGTAAATGTATTCTGAAGTCTTTTGCCCTGGACGGATACCAGGTATATATCCGCCATATTTCTTGAGATTATCTGCGATATCAACAGGATTGAAAATAATGGCTGTATAGAAGTAGGCAAAAAAGAAAATCATGCCGACATAAAGAGTAGTGTAAAGCACCGACCCCGGCGAAAGCTGTCTCGCGATTGCCTGAACCCACGGGACTGCAATAAAACCAGCTACTGTTGCCGGGAACATGATGATCGAAGACGCAAATATCGGTGGTATTACGCCTGATGTATTAATTTTTAAGGGGAGATGTGTCGACTGGCCACCATATACTTTTCGGCCAACTACCCTTTTGGCGTACTGCACGGGGATCTTTCTCTGCCCCCTCTCCATGTAAATAATTCCTGCTACAATGGCAACCATCATGAAGACAAGGAAGAGACCAAAAAAGATCGAAAGTTCTCCTGCCTGCAAGAGTCGTCCGGTGCTGATTATTGCATTGGGAAACCGCGCAACAATGCCCGCAAAGATGATGAGCGAGATGCCGTTCCCGATTCCTCGTTCGGTAATTTGTTCACCAAGCCACATGATAAAAGCCGTCCCTGAGGTTAGGGTAAGCATGGTCAGCAATCTGAATGACCATCCAGGATTTTGCACAAACGCGCCTCCTGACATACCTTCAAGACCGGCCGCAATACCAAATGACTGTATCGCACTAATAACAACGGTCCCGTATCGTGTATACCGTACAATTTTTTTCCTCCCTGCCTCACCTTCTTTTGCAAGCTTGCCTATAGCAGGAATAACAACAGTTAAAAGCTGGAAGATAATCGATGCACTGATATAAGGCATAATACCAAGGGCAAAGATAGTCACCCTGGATAAAGCGCCGCCGGAAAACATGTCAAAAAAGCCCATGAGCGCCCCGCCTTTTTCAGTCAGGAATTTGCTCAACTCCTCTCCATTAATGCCCGGCGTCGGGATATGAGCTCCTATCCTGTAAACAGCGAGGAGGGCAAGAGTGAATAAAACCCTGCTTTTGAGTTCCGGTATTTTAAAGATATTCTGGAAGCTTGATACGATGCCCAACGTTTAAACTACCTCTGCTTTGCCACCTGCAGCAGCTATCTTGGCTAATGCAGAGGCACTGAAAGCATCTGCCTTGATTGTAACCGGCCTCTGTATCTCACCTTCACCGAGGACTTTGAGTCCGCTTTTTAAATTTTTGATAACACCTTTCTCAAGGAGGGCTTCCGGAGTTATGATATCCATATCTTTTAGAGTATTTATATCCTTAAGGTTTATGATTGCAAATTCAACGGAAAAATTGTTCTTGAAACCTCTCTTGGGAAGCCTTCTCTGAAGAGGCATCTGTCCGCCTTCAAAGGCAGGCCCCTTGGTTCCTCCCGAGCGGGCTTTTTGTCCTTTATGGCCTTTGCATGAAGTTTTCCCATGACCTGAACCCACGCCTCTGCCAACTCTCTTGTCTTTCCTTTTACTCCCAGCAGCGGGTTGTAAATCTTCCAACTTCATGATACCTCCTGTGTCTCTTCCTCAGCTTTTCCTCTCAGCTTCATAACCGTATCAGGATTTTTGAGACTCATAAGTCCATGTAATGTCGCTTTGACAGAATTGAAAGGATTATGACTGCGGAGTGATTTTGCAACAACGTTCCGCACACCACCAACTTCAAGAACAGCCCTGACCGCGCCACCCGCGATGATGCCGGTACCTTTTACTGCAGGGTTGATAACGACGGTTCCAGCGCCAAATCTCCCGATGATCTTATGTGGAAGTGTTCCATCTTTTATGGGGAATTTGACAAGGGATTTCTTTGCCTGTTCTACCGCCTTTCGTATTGCCTCGGGAACTTCCGCTGCCTTTCCTTTTCCCACGCCAACAGTCCCCTCTCCATCACCCACGACGACAAGAGCAGTAAAGGAAAAACGTCTCCCGCCTTTTACGACTTTGGCAACTCTGTTTATGTATACAACCTTATCCTTTAAATTCAGGCCGTCCGGATCAATCTTCTCCACATACCCTCCATATATATACGTGTTCAGTTTTCAGTTATCAGTTGTTCGTAATAGACACCTAAAAACCAAATACTGATACCTCGTCAAAATTCAAGCCCTGCTTCCCTGGTAGCTTCAGCCAAAGCTTTAATCGTACCATGATACAGATACCCGCTTCTGTCGAAGACAACTTTCTTTATGCCTTTCTCCAAAGCCCTTTTTGCGATCAGTGCTCCCACTTGTTTTGCTGCATGAACATTCCCTTTATGTGATTTCTCAGCCTGTAATTCCTTGTCATGAGTTGATGCCGCTACGACCGTATGTCCCTTTGAGTCATCAATAAGCTGAGCATATATGTGATTCAAACTCCGACAAACGGACAATCTCAGTCTTGCAGGGGTCCCTGATACTTTCTTCCTTATTCTGCTTTGCCTTCTCTGTCTGGACTCTTTTTTGCTCTCAGTCAAAACAACCTCCACCTTTTCGCTATACGTTATCCGTTATGTATGATTCGTTATCTGTGTTTCGATGAATATTTCGGTTACAAGTAACGCATAACGATTCGCCGCATTTATTTCTTCCCGGCCTTTCCGACCTTCAACTTAATTCTCTGGCCTGAGTATCTGATCCCCTTTCCTTTATACGCATCAGGGCGTCGCAATGCCTTAAGGCTCGCTGCAACCTGTCCAACTTGCTGTTTATCAACACCGGTAAGGGTAATCTGCACCTGTTTCTGATCAGTAGATGCCTTGATGCCAGGCGGCAGTTGAAACTCTATTGGATGGGAATAACCAAGAGTCAGCATAATCTTATCACCTGAGACCTGTGCCTTATATCCGACGCCGACTATATCAAGAACTTTCTGGTAGCCCTGAGAGACCCCAATAACCATATTTGTGATAATACTCCTTGTGAGTCCGTGGAGTGCGCGCTCAATCTTTGTATCACCTGCCCTCTCCACAGATACGATGCCCCCGTTGATTGAAACGTTCATTTTATCAGGATAGGTCCAGCTCAATTCCCCTTTTGGACCCTTCACATGTATCGTGCTCTCATGGACATCAACAGCAACTTTCTCCGGTATCTCTATTGGTTTTTTACCGATTCGTGACATGCGCTCTCCGCTCCTCTACCACACGTAGCAGATGACTTCCCCGCCAACACCTTCTCGCCGGCATGTTTTATCACTCATGATGCCTTTTGATGTTGTGAGGATAGCGACTCCGAGTCCGCCAATGACTTTTGGTATTTCGTCCTTATTAACATAGTATCTCCGGCCTGGCCTGCTAACCCTTCTTAATCCCGTAATAATACTCTGATTATCCACATATTTGGGGATGACCCTCAGAATCCCCTGTTTCCTGTCTTTCAATATTTTATAGGCTCTTATAAACCCTTCTTCTTTCATGATTTTTGCTATCTCCAGCTTCATCTTGGAAATAGGGATGTCAACCTTATCAGATTTGATACGCATAGAGTTCCGTATTCTCGTTAACATGTCTGCGATTGGATCAGTCAGCATTTATTTACCTCCCTTAGGGTTTTCCTCACCAGCTTGCCTTTGTCACACCTGGTATCTGACCCTCAAGTGCCAGTGTCCGGAAACAAATCCTGCACATGCCGTACTTGCGGATATACGCCCTCGGCCTTCCGCATAACTTGCACCTATTATAAGCCCTTACCTGAAACTTCGGCGGCCTCTTGGTTTTTTCTATCATGCAAACTTTTGCCATTTACCACTCCGTTTTATATATGTTATTGTTGATCGTTATTCGGCTCTTTAGTACTGCATGACGAATAACTTATAACCTTTTTAATTCCTGAACGGCATACCAAAATAACGCAAAAGGGCCTTGCTTTCATTATCCGTCTTTGCTGAAGTGCAGAAGACAACGTCAAGCCCGTGAACCATCTCGACTTTATCATAATCTATCTCAGGGAATATGAACTGCTCCTTGAGGCCGAGAGCATAATTGCCTCTCCCGTCGAATGATTTTCCTGAGATCCCTCTGAAATCTCTTATCCGCGGGAGGGAAAGACTGATAAATCTATCGAGAAACTCGTACATCATTCGGCCCCTGAGGGTTACCTTGCAACCAATCGGGGTACCTTGCCTCAATTTAAAGGCTGCAATCGACTTCTTCGCCTTTGTCACTACAGCCTTCTGCCCGGTAACCAGAGAAAGCTCTTTTTGGGCAGCGTCAAGAAGCTTGATATTCTGGATCGCCTCTCCGAGCCCTACATTCAGGACAATTTTCTCCATCCTGGGGACCTCCATAATATTCTTATAGGAAAATTCCTTCATCATACTTGGAACAACTTCCTTGAGATATTTTTCTTTCAGCCTGGGAATCATTACTGGTCCATAACCTCCCTGCATTTTTTACATACACGCACTTTTTTGCCACCTTGCAAGGACGTGCTGCTGATCCTCGTCGGTTTATTGCACTTCGGGCAAACCAGCATAACATTTGATATATTGATAGGTGCTTCCTTTTCGATAATACCTCCCTGCGCGTACTTTCTGGATGGCTTCATGTGTTTCTTAATCATATTAATCTTTTCTATGAGGAGGCTGTTCTTTAAGGGATATACGGAAAGCACCCTCCCTCTTTTCCCTTTCTCCTTGCCGGTGATTACTAAAATAGAATCGTTTTTCTTTATACCTAAACCCATATTTCTCCTATAAAACTTCCGGAGCCAAGGAAATAATCTTCGTAAACTCCCTCCACCGGAGTTCCCTCGCTACAGGTCCAAATATCCTGGTCCCTACTGGTTCACCTTGAGGATTGATCAGAACAACGGCATTCTGGTCAAAGCGAATATAAGAACCGTCAGTTCTCCTCTGCTCTTTCCTTGTCCGAACCACAACAGCCTTTGCAACTGATCCTTTTTTTATATTGCTGTCAGGTAAGGCTTCCTTAACACTGACAACTACCACATCCCCGAGCCTCGCATATCTTCTGTGAGACCCTCCGAGAACCTTTATGCACTGCACTTTTTTAGCCCCTGAATTATCTGCTACCACAAGCATACTTCTCAACTGAATCATCTTTCATCACTCCATTCGAACACTATTCTATTACTACCCACCGTTTCTCTTTGCTCAGAGGTTTCGTCTCAACAATCTTCACGATATCGCCAATCTGACACTTGTCCTTTTCATCATGTGCCTTGAACTTTGTCACCCGTTTTACTGTTTTCTTATATACAGGGTGCTGAAAAAGCCTTGTGACGGCAACAACAACTGTCTTATCCATTTTATTGCTCACTACTGTTCCTGTATAAACCTTTTTCGACACTTCGCCCTCTCCTAACAGTTAAACGTTAAAGAAAGTAATGCATAAACGTTCAACTTTTCACTTTTAACTTTTCGCTCTTTATGGTTAGTACTCTGGCAATATCCTTTTTAACAGTTCTCATGCGCATCGGGTTCTCGATTTCCCCTGTCGCCATCTGAAACCTGAGATTAAAAAGTTCCTTCCTCAGGTCCTTTTCCTTCTGTCCTAATTCATCTACTGTCAGTGCTATGAGTTCGGATGGTTTCACAGAACCTCATCATCACGTTTTACAAATTTCGTGGCTACCGGCAATTTATGAGAAGCAAGGCGCATGGCTTCTTTTGCTGTTGCCTCTGTCACACCTGCCATTTCATAAATAATTCTCCCGGGCTTGACAACGGCTACCCAGTATTCAAGTGCCCCCTTGCCTTTACCCATCCTCGTTTCAGCCGGCTTTTTTGTAATCGGCTTATCCGGAAAAATTCTGATCCATACCTTGCAACCCCTCTTGGCGTGACGAGTAATCGCAATTCTTGCTGCCTCAATCTGCTGGCTTGAAACCCATCCCGGCTCAAGAGCCTTCAATCCGAACTCGCCAAACGATATCGAAGAACCACTATAAGCCTTCCCGTTCATCCTGCCCTTTTGCATCTTCCTGAATTTGACTTTCTTTGGCATCAGCATGGTATCACCTATATTTCCTTGGGTCTGCTTTCCGGGAGGATATCACCTCGATACATCCAGACTTTAACCCCTATGACGCCGTATGTGGTCCTTGCTCTTGCGAATCCATAGTTGATATCAGCCCTGAATGTATGGAGCGGGACTCTTCCCTCCCTGTACCATTCGGATCGGGCTATTTCGGCTCCTGCCAGCCTTCCGGAACAGGCGATTTTTACCCCCAGGATACCAAATCGCATAGCGGAAGCTATAGATTTTTTCATCGCTCGCCTGAAAGCCACCCGCTTTTCGAGCTGGAGGGCCACATTTTCGGCAACAAGCTGTGCGTCCACTTCAGGTTTTCTGATTTCCTTGATATCTATAGAAACTTCTTTCTTGGTCATATCTTTCAGGTCTTTTCTCAGCTTTTCCACTTCAGCACCCTTTTTCCCGATAATAATCCCCGGCCTTGCAGTGTAAATGATTACTCTCATATTCTGACCGGCCCTTTCTATTTCTATTTTCGGAACGCCGGCGTGAAAGAGCTTTTCCTTCAGTGTCTTTCTGATTGTTAAATCTTCAAGCAGCAAGTCACGATAGCCTTTCTTGGCAAACCATCTCGAATCCCAAGTCTTGATAATCCCGAGTCTAATTCCTATCGGATGTGTCTTCTGACCCAAAACGTACCTCCCTCTTAACCTTCCTCTGATAAAACCAAGGTTATATGAGAAGTTCTTTTCCTGATAACGTTCGCCCTTCCCATCGCTCTTGGTTCAACGCGTTTCATGACAGGTCCCTGATCGACAAATGCTTGAACAATCTTCATCTCTTCAGGATTGACAGCCTTTTTCTGCCCGGCGTTAGCCATAGCAGATTTCAAAATTTTTTCGACAAAGCGTGCTCCTCTGTATGGCATATACTTAAGAAAAATAAGGGCATCTCCGGCATTTTTGTACCTCACAAGGTCAATGACCCGCCGAGCCTTTCTTGGTGTTATCCTTGCATATTTTAAGATAGCCTTTGATTCCATGAAAATCCTTCTTTACCCTTTTGCCGGTGCGGCTTTTTCTGCGCGTGAATGACTCTTGAAAGTTCTTGTTGGTGAAAATTCGCCAAGCTTGTGACCGACCATATTTTCCGTCACATAAACCGGTATAAATTTTCTTCCGTTATGTACTGCAAACGTATAACCAATAAACTCAGGTATAATTGTAGACCGTCTTGACCATGTCTTAATAAGCTTCTTTTCGCCGCTTTCAATCATGACATTCACTTTTTTCATGAGTTTTTCATCAACAAATGGACCTTTTTTGAGGGATCTCGCCAAGCTATTTCCTCCTCTTTACAATTAATCTGTCAGTTCTCTTATTATGTCTTGTTTTAATACCTTCAGGTTTTCCCCATGGTGAACATGACGGCCGGCCTCCTGAAGCCTTTCCTTCTCCCCCTCCAAGGGGGTGGTCTACCGGGTTCATTGCAACACCTCTCACAATGGGTCTCCTGCCAAACCATCTGATCCGTCCGGCCTTGCCATAAGAAATATTCTCGTGATCAGGATTACTCACCTGCCCAACAGTCGCAAGGCAATTCGACAGGATAAACCGTACCTCACCCGATGATAGCTTCACCTGAGCATACTTATCTTCCTTTGCAATAAGCTGTGCTGATGTCCCTGCGCTCCTGACAAGCTTTGCCCCCTGTCCCGGTCTTAACTCAATATTGTGTATGAATGTTCCTAACGGCATATCGCTCAGAGGCAAAGAATTCCCGATTTTTATTTCTGCACCTTTACCTGAGAGAATCTCGTCACCGACACAAAGTCCTACAGGTGCAACGATATATCTTTTTTCACCATCTCTGTAATAAAGAAGGGCGATCCGTGCCGACCTGTTCGGATCATATTCAATCGTCCTGACCTTCGCAGGAATTCCCCTCTTGTCTCTCTTGAAATCAATAATTCTGAGAGCCGTTCTGTTACCACCACCCCTGTGCCATACGGTGATCTCTCCGCTGTTGTTCCTCCCGCCGGTCTTTCTCATAGGCTTTAAAAGAGTTTTCTGCGGGGTGTCCGTTGTTATCTCAGCAAAGTCAGAAACTGACTGAAATCTCCTGCCCGGTGATGTTGGATTATATTTCTTAGCCATTATGCACCTTCAATAAAATCGAGTTTTTCACCCGCCTTGAGGGTAATGATCGCTTTCTTTCTATTAGGTTTTTTACCGGTAAACTTGCCATATCGTTTCCACTTGCCCTGCGTATTTATCGTCGCAATTTTTTCAACCTTTACCTTGAAAATGTCCTCAATGGCTTTTTTAATATCAAGCTTGTTTGCATCTTTTGCAACTTCAACAAGAACCTTATTGTGCATTTCTTTCAGATTGCCGCCTTTTTCTGTGAAGAGCGGCTTTTTTAGTATTGTATAAATATTCTTCATGATTCTTTTATTTTCTCTAATCTGGTTAATGCTTCCCTGGTCATGAGAAGCATATTTGATGCGATAACATCATACGTATTAAGATCCGTAGCTCTTGTTATGCTTACACCGGGAATATTTCTGGCAGAAAGTGCTACGGAAGCATTGTGTTCAGGGAGTACAATCAGCACGCTCTTCTTATCAAGGCCAAGGTTTTTCAAGATTGACAACATCTCTTTTGTCCTCGGTTTCTCCATGAGAATGGAATCGATGACAACTATTGCGTTACTGGAAAGCTTTTCATGGAGCGCTGCCATAAGAGCACGCCTTTTCACTTTTTTGGGAACTTTATATGAATAATCTCGTGGTTGCGGTCCGAAGACTGTTCCGCCGCCTCTCCATAACGGTGACCGGGTACTCCCTGCTCTTGCCCTTCCCGTACCTTTCTGCTTAAATGGTTTCCTGCCGCCGCCTCTTACAAGCCCCTTGGTCTTCGTGCTGTGAGTCCCCTGCCTCTGGTTTGCAAGAAAATTAACGACAACCTGATGCAGGATGCCCCGCTTTACCCGAACACCAAAGACATCTTCCCGCAGATTCATCTTTTCAATGATCTTGTTATCTCTGTCTTTGATCTCTATTTCCGGCATCTCAATCTTCCTTTTTTATCTCGACCAAAGTCCCTGTTGCCCCAGGGATTGCTCCTTTGATCAGAAGGAGGTTCTGATCATTTCTCACGTCTACTATTTCGAGGTTCCTGACCGTTACTCTTTCTGATCCCATATGGCCGGGCATCCGCTGATTTTTCCAGACCCGCGATGGGTATGAACTCGCACCAATCGAACCCGGGGCTCTGTTGAACGTCGACCCATGCGAACCTGGGCC
>JALHSV010000200.1 GCA_022865525.1 Thermodesulfovibrionales bacterium | reverse complement strand
GTCGGAAGCCGCTCTCATCGCCGGCCTTATTAAGGCACCTTCGCTGTATTCACCTTTCAACGACCTCGCGAAAGCCCGGGAGAGACAAAATATCGTGCTGTCGCGGATGGCGGAAGAAGGGTATTTGAAAAAGGCTGAGAAGGAGAATGCCCTCAAGCAACCGGTCTATCTCTCAAGCATGAGAAAAGGCCTCGAGGCGAACAACTACTTCACAGAATATATTCGAAAATATCTGGAAGATAAATATGGTATTGAGACTGTCTACAAAGGGAACTTCCGTGTGTACACAACCCTTGATAGAAAAGCTCAGGCGTCAGCTGCAAAAGCTGTGCAGGAAGGTCTCAGAGAGCTCGATAAAAGAAGGGGCTGGCGTGGTCCGCTTGACCATAAAAAAGACCTTGATGTTGAGAGAGAGATGAAGACTAAAGAACTGTCTGCCATCGTTTCCACAAGTCCTGGTGACTTGTCTTCAGGACTTGTCCTGAAAGTGCATGATAAAGAGGCGATAATAAAGGTGAGGGGAGTAATCGGGAAACTCGCTATTGAGGATGCGCAATGGGCATCGAAAGTTATTGAACCGAAAAGCCGCACAAGCAGGATTTTGAATAATTTTACCTTACCACAGATACTGAAACCCGGAGATATCGTTAAGGTGAGTATCAGAAGCATACAGGGAACTCATATCCGGCTCTCTCTGCAGCAGGAACCGGAAGCAGAGGGCGCTCTCGTTGCCATCGACCAGGAGACCGGATTCATCCGTGCAATGATCGGCGGATATGATTTTATAAAAAGCGATTTTAACAGGGTCGTCTATGCAAGACGTCAGCCAGGTTCAGCATTCAAGCCGATCATCTATGCTGCTGCTTTAGATCATGGATTTACTCCGGCGAGTATCATTACGGATGAACCGGTAACCTATCCGGGAGGGCCAAAAGGCGACTGGTCTCCGGAAAATGCAGACCACAAATTTTATGGCCCGACAACCCTGAGGGAAGCGTTGACTTATTCAAGGAATGTGGTTACAGTAAGACTGGTTGACGCCGTCGGAATAAACAACATATTGGATTTTGCGCGGACGGTAGGTATCCAGGGGGAAATGCCGAGAAATCTGACCCTTGCACTTGGATCATTGAGTGTCTCACCACTTGAGCTTGCCCTCTGTTACAGCGTTTTTGCGAATGACGGCATGAAAGTAAAACCAATAACGATCAAATATATAACCGATTCGAGCGGCAGTGTCATCGAAAGCAATGAACCCGAGGCAGAAGAAGTGATAAGCCCCACGACAGCATTCCTGATCACATCCATGCTGGAAGATGTTGTGCAGCATGGCACAGGATGGAGGGCAAAAGCCCTCGGCAGACCTGTTGCCGGTAAAACAGGCACAACAAATGAATACAGAGATGCCTGGTTCGTCGGCTATACAGCAAATCTGACAGCGGCAGTTTGGGTGGGCTTTGATGATACGACACCGCTTGGAGCGCTGGAGACAGGAGCACGGACTGCCTCTCCCATCTGGGTGTCGTTCATGAAAAACGTTCTGACCGGACCTCCTGAGGAATTCACGGTACCTGAGGGAATCGTCGTGCACACCATCGACCCGGCAACTGGACTGCTCACGAAGGATGAATCCGCCGGGATACAGGAATATTTCAAGGAAGGGACAGAGCCAAAAGAGTTCGCATCATCGCCTTCCATCCGCAGGATGAGGGAAAAAGATACAAATCTTAATTTTGATTAGGGGGTAAACAATGGCAATGAAAAAGAGTACGTGGAGAAAGGGTATAATCCTCAGTATTCTCGCTCTTCTGCTGATTACTTCTCCTCTTTTGGCGGAAGAAAATCCCTATGACAAGGCTGTCCGTGCCTATATGAAGAAAGATTTCAGGACCGCTGTCAAATATCTTAAGGAATACGTTGCGCAAAAACCGGATCCCCAGGCCTATTACCTGCTCGGTTATGCATTGTATAAGCAAAAAAAGCATTCTGAATCTGCGAAGTACTTTGAAGAAGCATATGTTCTCGATCCGAATATTTCACCCGTATTGGAGAAGTAGATAAGAACATTTTCCCATTTTTTTGCCCTGTTGACATTTCGTGTAGGGTTATGTAAGATAACCAAACTTTTTCCGATCAGGAGGCACATATGGAAGGTTTGCACGAAGTACTTATGATGGATGCATTCATAAATCCTGCAGTAATTCCCCATAATGTCACCCATGCCTTTCTCGTTTCCATTCTGCTGATTGTTGCAGCCTTGACGGTCAAGGGATCCCTGCGTCTGGTGCCGAGAGGCTTCCAGAATTTTATGGAGGTGCTCATCGAACAAATCCTGAAGCTGGCTGACGACACCATAGGACTCAAATGGAGCAGATCTCTGTTTCCTTTCATCTGTACCATATTCCTTTTCATACTCGTTGCCAATCTCATGGGCCTTATTCCCGGCTTCATGGCGGCAACTTCTAATGTGAACACCAATGCTGCAATGGCAGTGCCGGTGTTTTTGATGTACAATTTTTATGGAATAAAGGTCCATGGTGTTCATTACCTCAATCATTTTCTTGGTCCTATCCGATCACTCGCAGGCCTTCCGCTCATGATCATGATGTTCTTTATAGAAATCATCGGACATTTCGTCCGTCCGATTACCCTGACAGTA
Source organism: Thermodesulfovibrionales bacterium (assembly GCA_022865525.1). Lineage (GTDB taxonomy): Bacteria > Nitrospirota > Thermodesulfovibrionia > Thermodesulfovibrionales > SM23-35 > JALHSV01. Next base: position 1,706 of record JALHSV010000200.1, on the reverse strand, counting down.
CGACTTTTCGGCAACATGACAGGGAAACACATTCTGCTCCTCGTTCTTGGCATTATTTCCCCTGCGGTTATTCCTGGAGTCATTTTAGGGCTCGGTCTGCTGGTCAGCGTTGTTCAGGCACTTGTCTTTACCCTTTTAACCACATGTTATTTCGCCGGTGCCGTTGAAGAGGCACATTAATTCACCATATTTAATGAAAGGAGGAAGGTAATAATGAAGAAAACCATCACAACGATTCTTATCGCCCTCACCCTGATCGTCGTACTGGCACCTCTATGCTTTGCTGAGGAAGCAGCAGCCGGAAAAGCTACAACAAACATCCTTTACTATGCTTTAGCTGCTCTTGGTTCTGCTATTGGAATGGGTCTTGCAGCCCTCGGTACAGGTATCGGTATGGGTACAGGTTTAGGTGGAGCGTGCGAAGGCGTGGCAAGGAATCCGGGCGCAGCAGGTAAAATTACAACAACCCTCATCATCGGTCTCGCGATGATCGAGTCTCTCGCAATTTACGCACTCGTCGTCGTCCTCATCCTCATCTTCGTGAACCCGTTCGGAAAACTCCTCCAGTAAAAGTACCGGTTAAGATTATAAAAAAGGGCAGGAACCCCCTGCCCTTTTTTATTTTATAGTGAAAAGCCCATGAAGAAATCACGAAAACCAAATGGAAGGAATATTGAAATTGCCCTTGAACTTCTCGAACTGTCTCTCATCCTCAAAAAATCTGTAAAGAAAGCAACGAAGAAAAAATAGTGTCCATTGTCGAATCTTTCAGGAAAGCTATTACCTTTTTTGAAGAATTGCATAGGGAAGGTCTTATCATAGATTATGCCCTCATTGGCGGACTTGCTCTTTCTGCTTGGGTTAAACCACGGACCACCAAAGATGTCGATTTGGTCGTCGCCGTTTCAAGGCAAATAACCTGGAAAGATTTAGCTTCATCAATAGAAACCCGACTTCATAAAAAGGTCTACCTCCAAAAAGGATCAAAAAGAACCACAATACAGGAAAAACTTTCTTTCATGATAGGTTCTATAGAGGTAGATGCCATAAGTACAAAGGATTTTGAGTTGGCTCTGGAAGCGATCGAAAATGCTGTGACTGCTGAAATTTTCGACAAGAATGTAAAAGTTATTACCCCTGAATACCTTATATTGCTGAAGCTTATTCCTTTAAGTCCCCAGGATAAGATTGATATCAGAGCGCTGATGAAAAAAGCTGATATAAAAATTCTCAAAATGCTTGCAGAGAAGCATTCACTCCTGCACAAGTTTGATTCTATGCTGACAAAAGGGAAAAACGTCTCTTAATAGGGGCATCCCTTGAATCCCCGAATCCTTGACTCCTCGAACCCTGTTTTTTACAACAGCAATTTTACCAACAACCCCTGCACGTACACCTAATTTAATTTAATTGATGATGTCCTCGCTGAGGAATTATTTGAAGAAACGCAGAGAAAAGATTACCGGGCGTTCATCAGGTCCTTACTATCTGAAAAAGATATAAACGTAATACGATATCACACGAAGACGGGAAGGCCTTTAGGGGATGAGCGGTTCGCAGAAAAAGTGGGACATTCTCTGGCTATATTTACGTCACTTTCCCCTATGATGATTCTTCAATTCCTCCAGGCAAAGAAAGTAATCTGAGGCTTTTCCACTGGGAAGCACCAGGATGGAAGGATGTGACGGTTCTGCCAGTAGATACAG
>JALHSV010000199.1 GCA_022865525.1 Thermodesulfovibrionales bacterium | reverse complement strand
ATCCTCAGATTCCTTCATGATGACCCGCTTCTCAGTTTCGATCATCTTCAGGACCTCACTGCAGTCGATTACATAAAGAAAAAAGAGATACGGTTCGAAGTCGTTTATAACCTCTATTCGATCAGATACCGTCATAAAATCCGGATCAGGGCTCAGGTTCCTGAAAACGACCCGAAGATCGATTCTGTTGTGCCCATCTGGGCCGGTGCAAACTGGCATGAACGGGAATGTTACGATATGTTCGGGATCCTCTTTACCGGGCATCCCGACCTCAGAAGGATTCTTATGCCTGAGGACTGGGAAGGGTTTCCGCTCAGAAAAGATTATCCGTTGAAAGGACCGGAGTTCGATAAGGATTGGACCGGATTCACTGACGTAATAAAGCGCTCGAAAGAACTGAGAGAGTTTGAGTGGGAAGGATAGGATGATCCAGAAGGAAGCAGAGAAAATATTCGAAACAAGGGAACTCAATGTCAATATGGGACCGCAGCATCCGGCAACCCACGGTGTTCTGCGGCTTGTCCTTGATATTGACGGTGAAACGATTGTAAACGTTACCCCGCATGTCGGATATCTGCACAGGGGCATTGAGAAGCTTGGTGAAAGTCTGAGTTACTTCCAGGCGCTCCCCCTTACTGACAGACTGGATTACGTCTCTGCAATGTCAAATAATATCGGCTATTGTATCGCGGTCGAAAAGCTGTTCGGAATAGAGGCTCCTGAGAGGGCAAAATTCATCAGGACCATCGTCGGGGAGATGTCGAGGATCGCAAACCATTTGCTCTGGCTTGCAACACATGCCCTTGATATCGGTGCAATGACGGTATTCCTCTATTGCTTCAGAGAAAGGGAATGGATCCTTGATCTCTACGAGATGATCTGCGGCGCGCGGCTTACTGTCACCTATCCCAGGGTAGGCGGAGTTCGAAACGATGTACCCCGGGAATTTCTCGACAGCCTGTGGAAATTTACCGATGAATTCCCGTCGAGGATTCTGGAATACGAAACCCTGATCGACCAGAACAGGATCTGGCTCCAGAGGACTGTGGGAATAGGTGTTATCTCAGCTGAAGAGGCGGTAAGCTGGGGAATGACAGGCCCGACCCTGAGGGGGTCCGGTGTCTCCTATGATATAAGAAAACATATGCCCTATGATGCGTATGACAAGGTCGAATTCGATGTGCCTATCGGGACAGAGGGCGATACCTATGACAGATACCGGTGCAGAATGCTGGAGATGAGGCAGTCGAACAACATCATCAGGCAGTGTATCGAAAAGTTGCCGCCAGGTCCGGTGATGGCTGATGAACCGAAATTCACGATGCGGCCTAAGGACGAAATGATGGCCATTACCCATCCAACGAAACAGCATGCGTATTTTATTCTCGAAAAGGCATGCAAAGGCTGTGGCATGTGCCTGAGGGCATGTCCTGCAAAGGCTATTTTCGGGGAAAAGAAAGTCCCCCATAAGATCAAACAAGAGCTCTGCGTAAGTTGTGCAACCTGTTATGTTACCTGCAAATTCAAGGCCATGACGATCGTGCCCGGCGGAAAAGGGTTGAGTGACGAAAAGCTTGCAGAACTGGCTGTGGCACCGGATCAATTGCCTGATGACATCCAAAAAGCCGGAGAGCAACTTGTCAAGCAGTTCGAATTCGTCAAGAAAGGTCCGAAAGCCCCCGAAGGAGAGATTTATGTTGCTACAGAGGTTCCGAAAGGGGAACTCGGTTTT
>JALHSV010000198.1 GCA_022865525.1 Thermodesulfovibrionales bacterium | reverse complement strand
GCCTGCCACGCTGACGACCCGGGTTCAAATCTCGGCGACCGCACCACGCACTTTCTTCTGATGAAGAACCTGCACTAAGAAGAATTGGGGTTGCTTCTTGCTGTGCGGATTGCGTTTTTTCCGTACAAATTATCAATGCGTTCTCGCACGTTCTTGAGACATTGACGCCTGACTTCAGGGCCTTGTCTAGGATATCCCTTTCGATTAGTATGCTTGTTCTGACGCGCATGGTTATCGCGGTTAGTGTATATTTGTATGCATATATGCCTTTTGCCAGCGATACACAACTGTTCACTTTCACTCATCTCTCTCCAGTGATCCAAACATCCTATTCGAGCGAATTCTTAAATCAGCAACATGAACATGACTCTCAGAGGATGGAGCATATGCCAAACAACGAGTATGCCAGGGGATTCACGGATGCCCTGGAGTATGTCCTGGGAATCTACAATCAGCTAGTCTCTAAGGCCAAAGTTCCTGAGAGCTGTAAGGATTGCAGGTTCGTGGAGGAGATTGGCCAATTGATGCTTTTGGCGAAGGACAAACAGTTTGAGCAAATCAGGAATGAGCTAGGCCATTTTCTACGTTAAGGCTTTCTCTAGTTGTTGGCAGATCTCCCCAACCTTTCTCCCTCTTGGAGTTAGGGAGTGGAAGATGGAGGCCATTGGGTTTCTGCCGATCCTCTTTGTTTCTCTTTTGACTAGGCCCAGTTTTGCGCAGATGACGATTGCTGACTCTGAGGATGTTCTGCCCATGCCAAAGCGTTTGGTCATTTCGTCATAGATCTCCGTGACTATCATGGGTTTGTTGGCCTGCAGAAGCGTTATGAGTAGGTGGATTGATGCTTTGGATTCTAGGAATTGGGCCAGGTCTGGCATTACACATATATCCAATGCTAAACGTGATATATCTGTTTTGTGTCAATTGCAGACAGTAAGCACAAGAGTTTTTCGCATAGGCATGACGCATAAGGTTATATGTGTTCTGTCCACAGATGGCATAAGTTAGGTATCAAAATGCCAAAAAACGATAACCCTGATCTGAGGCAAACCTGTGTCTCATTCAGGAAAGAAGTGATTGAGAAGGCAGACCTCATAATATCCAAGAGACAGATCCCAGGAATCACCAATAGATCTGGCCTCATTGACTATGCCCTGAAACTTGTTTTCAAAGAGCTCAAAATGGAGGGATAGGATTGGCAGAGGAACCAAAGCCAAAGATTTGTCCGTTGCTTTTCATCGTGGCCTCTGAAAATGAAGGCAGATGCTTGGGGAAAGAGTGCGCTGTATTTGTCAAGTTGTTTAAGCCGAAATTCCTGACTCAAAACATTCCAGACCCAGAAGAATACTTCTCCTTTGAAGGTTGTGGCCTGATTCATGAGATTCCATGGGTAGCGAAGCATCGAGACAAGAAAGAGGCAAAACCATGAGTGACGTTGCTTTCGTGACAAAGCTACATGAAGCCTCATGCATGATCAAAGACGCCTGCGAGGAATACCTGGAGAAGCATCCTACCCTGGCCCTGTTGGAATCCCACAATGGAGACGGGCCAACCTGGGATCCCAACAAAATCAAGTGGGCAGACAAGACAGGGGCAAACGGGCCTTTCCAAATTGCGGAGTTGGAACCCAACAACCCTGACTTCCAGGCCATGACTCAGGATCTGAGAGATCACAATGGAAAGATGACGAAAGAGGGCGTCTTCTACTGGTTCTTCACGGGAGCTGAGACGGTTGGGAGGAAAAAGAAGGCATGAGTGTGAAGATTGCCATGAAAACCGCACATAAGACAAGTCTGGCCAATACTTTGAGAGTTATTGCCGAAGTGATTGAGGAATCAACCAATAAAACTGTCACACTTGAACTCGAGCTCCATTTTGATGTTGAGGAAAAGGCGTCAAAATGAAGCACAAGAGAAAGTGGCCATGCGCCATCTGCGGAAAAGACCTCATCTACGATGACAAAGCGAAAACCCTCTCTTGTGGATGCAGCGCCTGGAAATGCACGTTCGTGAACCTCCATGGGTTCCAACCGATGACGGGATCCTAAAAACTCAGGGGAAAAGACTGGAGATCTAACTTTTGGCCTCCCCTCACTTTGCGTTTCACCTGAACGTGGTTCCAATCTAGGAGGGTAGGATGTTGATTGTTGCATCCTCCATGAAAGGCCAATCACCTCTCCTTTCTCCCCATATCGAGAAAAGGATCCCACCAGGCCCCATAATCGCCAGGATCCCGTTGGAGTCGGCAAAAGCCTATCCGATGAGGATCTGGGAGGGCCTGGCCAATCCTCCAAGGATAGCTTATTCTGACAGGAATAGCCATGATGAGAATCCAACCCTAAACATTAAGGTTGCTCCTGGAGGAGGAAAAACGGCCCCTCATCCCCAGGTTGTTCTCTTTGTCACTGGCTCATACCACATTGAGGAGCTGAGTTATCTCAGATCAGATCCCAGGAAATGGACAACGTGGATGGAGATTCACCTGGATGCCAGAGGATTGGGTGAGCTGATTAGCTCCCTGATCAGGGCCAGGCAGGAGATAGAAAGACAATGAAACAGTCAATTTATGTGAAACTTGCCAATATTCTAAAAATGCAATATGAAATCCTAAGAACCCAAGAGCAAATATTGAGACATCAGAAACTGTTTTTTGACCAGTTAAAAGGATCTTTCACTACCAAATCTCATGACTTACTAAATCTGCCGAAACCCCTCCAAACAACAGCTTTGGCACTCCTGGAATCTGAGAACCCAAGATCAGCAACTGAGATAGCGATAATCACAGGAAAAGCCAGAGCTGTTGAAAGCCACTACCTGAACATTCTTGTAGCGATGGGAAATGTAATGAAATGGAAAGACGGCAAAAAAATGTTGTTTTCCCCATTGAAAAGCATTGAGGCAAAAAAATGAAGAGAAAGAGGAGAATCATAATCCTGATCCTATTTCCGATAATAGGCCCCATTTTTTGGTTAGGTTGGACGCTAAGATTCATAGGAGAAAAACAAAAGTGATTGAAAAGAAGGCCTTTCCAGATCCAGAGATAATCAGTTTGGATACATGGACAATAACGGCCCAAACAGTCTACGATGAGAAAGGCCATGCCAGAGTTGAAATCTCAGATCATCTCCAGAAATTCCAGGAGCTGTTTAAGTTCTGCCTGGATCATGAATGTGATCATGCCAGGCATGGCCCTGCATCGTTCTGGCACTTCTGGATTGACTGGAGAGATAGGCCCAAACTCATCCTGAATGAACAACTCTCCAAACAGATGGGCCAATTCAAAAGATACAAACAGGATCCGAGACTTGGAACCCAAATCTTTTATGTGATCTATCTCATCTACTGTCTATTACAGGCAATAGTCATATTGGCCCCTCTGACAATCGCCAAAATCGTGATAGGCCAGATCAAGAAAAGGAGAAAGAAATGAACAAATGAACACCGATCGGAGCTCACTCGAACATGATCCTAAATAGCAAATTCGGACCGAATTTGACAAATGTCCAATGGAGAGAAAAAACCTGAGAATCAACCTGATGAAAAGAGAAGCCTCCGCATACATCAAGCTAAGACGCATAGGATACTCCATCAACACAATCGCCAAGGCCTTCGGAAGATCCACATCAATAGTTTTCCGCAAAATCCAGAGAGCCATCCAATATGGCATCCTGCCCAGGCAGGACATGAGAAAAATCCCAAACACAATAAGACAACTATGCAGAGCGCGCCAATGGACACAGATCATAAGGTTCTTTCCTGCCTGGGAGCAATGGGTTCTGGGCATAGGGGAAAAACCACCCTAATAAGATGATTTTATCCAAGATTCTATTAGATTCTTAATTTAGAGAATAAAGACAACATATGTATCTATATGTAGTGTGTCATTAAAAGTATATCGTTATATGGGTTTTTTGCTTCTTTTTTTGCTTCAATAGGCAGAGTTTTCTCTTTTGATTATTGTGGTCAGATGGAAAACCTCATAAGTGAAAAGGCCCTAGAGTGATTTATGCACAAACTCACGTTTTCCATTGGATTGATCCTCCTGATAACTTTCTCCATTTTCTCCCCTCTCCAAATCCTGAAGATAGAAAGCGTCAATGCCCAGATCCAGGTTCCAAAGACCTATATCCAAACAGTCAATGATCCATACATTAGTTCATCCTATGCGTGGGAGAACTTCACAACTGGCCTGGATCCTGACTCTTACGCCCGTGTCCCAGGGATTGATGATTCTTGGGGTGATATAACAATTCATGGAGTGAATTACAGGATTTTGAATCGTTCACCAACTAATTCCTCTGTTCTAATCTGTTTTGGAGGTGGAACAATTGGCCATATTGATGGAGGTTCAGAATCCAGTTGGTATCCCTTCACCGAGTATATGACGGTCATCACAAACAAAAACACAATATATTATGGAGTATCTGGATGGCATGGAACAGACGTCCTTTACAATCTAACGTCATATCTTCATACTCAATACGCAAACATTCATTATTTGGGCCTTTCAGCAGGGGCCTTAGCGATGGCCTATGAGATGGTTTATAGAAACACAACGATACTCAATGGAAATCAATATTATGATTCCGCTACTTTATGCGCTGGCCCACTCAATATGACAGGGATAATGTTTACAGATCCTCCGTATATGTGGGATCACCTGGCCAACAATGCCTCATGGGTTAATAAAACGACAAACATCATTGTCGGAAAAAACGATATGCTGGATTTAGGTTGGCCTGACTACATGAGCAATCTAACGAACCACAACATTGGATTCTATAATAATCTAGTTGTAACAAAACAAATCCACTTTTGGGCCGATGGACATGACATATTAGGATTTACAGAGGAGGGGACGGGCAAAACTTTTTATGAAGTAGTTTTAGGAGCCGACATTCCAATCATAAACGAAGAGGGGACGTTCACAGCTTATTCTAAGAGAGTTGGAACTGACGCCTGGGGTGATTGCATTGCCAGGCAGGGGTATTATCCGCATCTTAATTCTAACTGCCTAGATTGGAACAATAAGATCCTCAAACCAATGATCAACTATCCGTATATTCCACATGACATCGGGAATGATCAGATAATCCTCCAGGCAACAGGGAAACATTCAGCTCCAGTATGGTATGGCCTCCAGGCAGTTCCAACATTTCCGTGGCCAACGATTGGAGCCACAATAATGCTTTATTTCAACGTGTGGGTTCACGATAACATCCATGACGAGTACAAATGGCTTTTCAATTTCCACGAACCTGACCCATTCGCGGGGCCAAATATGTTTATCCTGGAGATCTTCATGACTAGATGGATAGTCAAAATTGGTGACCCTGGCTTTACATCATGCAATCCAGGGTGGTGGCCATTTGAGGGATTCTGTTCGAGAACAACACATGATAATGATCTACACATAATGACCCTTCCATTTGCTATGCCCTTTAATGATCAATGGCATTATTTCATTTATGATGTAGGAGCCAAAATACCTGATTGCGTATATCAGATTGAGAGATGGGGAACAATTCCAATTAGTCCTCCGAAAAAAGCCTTTGACGTTCTGGGTTTTCAGCTCATGACCATCGCAATGGGAGTTGAAACCATTGGAGGATCATGGTTGTTCCAGTTTGGGGACATCAGTTTAACCGATATGAGGTGGGGAACAGGATCCTCTTACACAAATACTGATGCAGTGGAGGTAAAAACAAGAGCTGATGGCATCCAAAACATTCCACGATTTGGAGGATTAACAGCTTATCCAACTCCTTTGAGGCCATATATGACTTACACTCTGTCCGCTCTGGATTCAGATATTAACGATGACGGATTCATTATGGCAAAAGACTCCGTTCGGTTAGGATACAGATTTGGATCAAGGGAATCTGATCCTGGCGGAGGCCCAACATTTCCAAGGTGGGATTACACTTGCGACATAACGAAAGACGGATTTGTGAACGCTATGGATGCTATTAGGCTAGGAGCAGTGTTTGGCCAATATGGAACTTATCAAACAGGATTAGGAACCTTGAAAGTATGGATGGAGGAGTTTGATCCATCTGGAGGGTTAGGCCTTTATTGGACGGATCCTCCTCCTGGCTATGTTGGGCCTCCCTGGATTGGACGTAGATATACTCCGTACACAATTCACTTGTTCCTGGAGATGTGGGACGTCATAGATTGGCCAAATCATATCGCTGGAACAAGGGCAGGACAACCCTGCATCAACTACATGGGGACAGCAACTTTCTATAATGGAACAACCCTGAACGCTACTGGCATAAGTCTATATGCGCTCTTTTGGCCTGATTGGAGATAACGCATACATTCATATATCCACATACATTAATATATCCCACATCTTTCATTGTATTTTAGGTGACTAGGATGAGTATTCTAAGCCACATCTTAACTAGGGCCATCTTCATTCCGTCAATAGTTTGGTTCATTATGGCATTGATATCAAATAATGGACATGGCAGGGTATTCGAGTTATACATGATAGTGACCCTTCTTTTCTTTCTGCCAGCATTAGTGATATTCTATGGAATTCTAAAGCCTTCTTTTCTTAAGTCTCAATCCAAAGATGGCCAGGGCCAAACAACTAAAGAACGCTAGGCCAATGAATAGGACAGGAATGTTTGAGGCCCCTCCAAGAACGAAAACCCACGTTGATATTGTGTGCCATCCTAATACGTCTAGTTGAAAGAGCCAGGCGTCAATGGTTGTCCACTGCCTAGTTAGAAACTGGAGAGCCCACGTTTCTACCATATTCCACTGTTTTGGCAGGATCTGTAAAGTCCACGTTCCAACAGTGTTCCAGGCCATAGTCACTAATTGAAAGTTCCACGTTGAAATGTTGATCCATTGCCTAGTTAAGAGCTGATAACCCCATGTTCCAACGGTTGTCCACTGGCGAGTTAATAATTGGAATCCCCACGTTGAAACATTCTGCCAAACCTTTGTGGCCTCAGTCCAAACGAAACCTTCAATACGACTGTTATAAATACTAGAACCCCAACGAAGCGCACAATAGACATAAGTCACACTAACGGAAGGATATAGATAAAAATGCAAAGTCCAAACAGAACCATTCAACAACTCACCACCAAGCTGGGAAGTAGAAAAATTATATCCCGTATGAAGATACCAAGAACCAACACTAACCTTATAGAACACTCCAACAACAACACTATCAGTTGAGCTTAACACCGTCAAAGGACATGACCAAGTAACATTATACAACCTTCCACCATCAAGCAAAAACGCACTAATAGAACTTGTAAGGAAAGTTTGAACACCACTAGTCAAAGTAGTCTCAGAGCCACCACTATCACGCTTGCAAACCGTGAAGCCCCAATAACAAGTTGAATCAGAATAATAGTAAACCCTAGCATACAACTGGCTAACATTAGCAATCTGATCGAAAGTTCCATGCTGTTGAATCTGCATGGAAGCCCCATTAACCTCACTTTTAGTCCAACCTACACCACTTGCGGGACTAGAATCCCACCAAACCATAGCAAAAGCCCAACTTGCACCACCCGCCGTAATAGTTTGAAAATAGAATGTACCACCAATAACCCACCCAACATAAATGCTACCGTAACCCCTACGCCTAACAATCAAGCTAATACGCGAAATAGGAGAGGACGTACTTAAGGCCGTATGACCATAAAGATCAACCTTATGGTCAGGAACAGAAGGCTCCTTAGAGCCAACGCTATCAGCATCATCATAAGAAGCCTCATCAATCAAACTATAATGAACTGATCCGCTTGAACATTGCCAAGAAACAGCAACGTCACTAGTAGGGTAAAGAAACTCGCTTGAAACACTAGCCAAATTCCTCTGAGAGTTAGTGTCAATAACTCCTTGAGAAGTGTTAAGCCATTGAAAAGTTCCACCATTCACACTCCCCGTCTCAAGACGCATATACCTTGTCTCAGTAGGATCATTCACGTAACTAGGGTACTGAACACAATCATATCCTAATCCAAATGTTCCAGCAACAGAAACGTCCAAGAAAAGCCTAAGAACAAGACGATCACCCTCCAAAACGCTAAGAGAAACTTCCCTAGTTCTATGTTGCCAAAGCAACTCAGAAGCGTTCACAATAAGCTGTTCTGAAGGATTAGAGGTAAAAAGGAAATGTTCAACCCCACTCCTATAAGCGTAGAACTTGAAGAACACCATAGCATTTCCTCCACCTCCACCCCAAACCGAAAACAGAAAGTTGTAAGCACGTTCCAACGTGATATTTCTAGGAACCGCATTAGTTATCCATCCATCACCAATCTCCCAGACCCCAACAGGAATGGTTTGAGTGACGTTTTTGCTATCTGAATACGATGGAAAAGTAGAGTTTAAGAATCTATAATTTCCAATTCCGCTCAGTTCTCTATGAAAATAGAAGTTTTGGCCCAGGATATTATCAATCGTTGTGCAATCAACAACAGGGGAGAAAAGCAGAATCTCACATAAGACTAAGCCTACTAGAAATAGGCTTGATAAACGACTGAGCAATTATATGTAGCTCCTGCCACTGGAAGGCTAGATGTCCAATCCCCATATTTCTGATGGTAATAGTATGATCCTATCAGAGTTGCAGTTCCTGAACTGTTCAAAGCCACGTTATTCCAGATATATGTAGTGTTCACGTTCATGATGCTCATGTTTACCCTAGTGTAACTTATGGCCTCTGCCTCACTAGAGACAAGAGAACTATTGATTTTGACGTAAACCTCAAAATGTATTGAAACACTGTCATTGATTCTTTGGGATCCTCCTGTAGTGGTGAAATTGACCAACAGGGAACCACCCTGGTAAACGTGGATGTGCGTTATGTCATTCCCATAGGAGTCAGCTCCATACACAGTCAGGACAAACATGGATCCCTGGAATTGGTTGTTTACTATTGAGGCCAGGCAGAAAACAGCAATCAGGCCAAAGGCCAAAATCGGTTTATTCATCTCTTTTCTCCTTTGTTCAAGCTGTAAACTGATCCGATCAAAACCACTATTCCACAAAAGAACATGATGACAGCGTTCCATCCCAGGTCATGATCCATATATTCAAAGCTGATTAGGATGGCCACTGGCATGGCTATGATTCCTCCAAACTTGTTGATTGAGGCGATGACCAAGAGAATTGCACAGGCTAGGATCAGGCCAAACCAGGCCCCAGAGCCAAGGAGCAACTCGTTGAAAAACTCGATAAAGTCTCCTGCCATCAGATCAACCCCATAGCCATCCAATCACCAGGCAAATCGCTATCATCCAGATGAAGAACCCCGTCACAATGAAACCGTATTTCTTCTTTCTGATTTCATACACCACGAAGGCAGGGAGTATGACTACGAGTATTAGGCCCAACAATCCCAGAATCAACATGATGGGCATCCAGATGTCTATTGCCCCTTCACCAAAATGAAGAGTAATAACCATAGATGTCTGATTGAATAAGCTCCAAAACGCTGTTTGGTTAAACTCCACGTTTGACCCTGTGATCTCCATTCCGTATCCTGGATAAACTAATCCTGTGAAGTTGGTGTTTACGTTAGCCTGGATGGTAAGATCTATGTCATAGGCGTCTCTGAGGTTTCGCCTCCCATGATACAAGAAATCTGTCGGAGCAACTGAGAAACAAGCTGAAAGCCTGGCCTGATCAACAAAGAAAACTCCATACTCTGAATGTGCCACCTTGATGATCATTCTAAGGCCTTTAGCGTTTGACGGTGGAATAGCAGAAACATTGAGGTTAATCCATCCATATGTGAAACTGATGTGCTGTCCGTCACTCCAGGAGATCCACTCATCAGGATCATCCGTGGTGAAGGCTAATTGAACATAAACACCTTTCCAATCCGTCCAATACTCTGGGGATTGAACATTAGCCAATTGACATGAGAACGTCCATATCTTCTTAATATCCTCTGTTGGATTGGTGAAAGTGTAGTTTTGGGAAATTTGAACAGCTCCCCAAGCCTCATTCAATCCTTGAGCATAGGCAACCATGTTGGAAAGGCCATCATAAGCCATTGGATCAATCCTAATCAGATTCAATTCATCGAAATACACTATTGCGCTCCCTCCGTTTGCTCTGACCCTACAATTAACCTGTATGTCCACAGCATTAGGATCACAGATCCCGACAGCATAGACATGAACCCATCCAGAGGAGTTCAAATTGATATACGGAGAGTCATGCCAGGACAACCATGACCCAGATCCGCCCCTGAAGGCTATCTCGATAAACCCATATCCTCCACCTCTCACATCCTTCGCGTAAATCCATCCATCCAAGATATATGCACTCCTTGGAACTACTGACATGGCCTCATGTTGCATCTGGAGATGATCATCCGTTGGGCTTGCCGTATACATATCCAGACACCTACTCCCAATGAAAGAGGTGTTTGACATTATGTAATATGATCCAGATCCTCCTCCTGAATCAAAAGTCCAATACCCTATACTTGAGTTCTCTTCAAATCCGTTATCGCTTATTGTGATGCTGACAGGATCATGCGTAACCCTGGAGGATGTTGTAACATTGGTGTGATCATAAACCGTGTTGTTGCTCCATGAAACCCACCCAGAATAATCAGGCCATACCGCTTTCTTCTCAAAGCTAGGGTCATTTACTATGGCAGTTTCAAAGTTTATTGCCACTATCTTTTCCAGATAAGCATAAGGTTGATCACTAAGAAAGCCTGGCGCATAGGCGTTTAACCATGCTCCTTCTAGTTTCGGGCTTTGAGAGGTATAATTCCAAATTGTCCACGGATCCAGATCATTACTCCATCTGTAATAGGCCACGCCGATCACGTTAAGCCTAGCCTCATATTCTGTCACAACGTCACCCAGGATCCTGTCATTGGTTGTCCTGTTGTATGTTGATAATCCGTTATAGGTTCCAAACTCACTTAGAAAGATTGGAGCATTAACGTAACTTGTGATCTCTGAACACTCCCTCTGTATATCCTCTGATTCTGTTGGGTAATAATGCCACTCCACAAAATCCAATCCCATGTTAATCAGATCATGACTCCTGAAGATTGTGGAGCTATTAGGCCCCAAACCGTAAAATGACGTCGAGATAGGATGGTTTGAATCTAGGCTCTTGATGTATGGGATAAAGTGGGCAAACCAACCCAATGTAACCATTTGAAAGACGTTTGCCTCATTCTCTAAGGCCCAGGCATAGATTGTTTCTTCATTTGCGAAGGGAGAAACAATGTTTGCCAGATCCGCCTCCTGCTCTGCCCAATAGCTTGGAAGATACTTTTCAGGAGTCAGATACCCTATGGATCCTCCTAGCCTGTTGAATAGAACAATGAACAGTTTGAATCCATATTCATCAGCTAAATCAATGATTGCCTGGATCCTGCCTGGCATAAAGGCCCACTTCATGTCAAAGTAATCCATTGGGATCCTTAGAAGATTGAAGTGTGGAAACCAAGAATGTATTTTAGCGAAATCACTTTCTATCAGGGCCAGATCAAAATTACTTACCCATCCAACATAGTATCCTCCTCCAGAATCTAGGGGATACTGAAACCCTGCCATCCTTTGACACATCGCATCTTTCCTTACGTCAGAGGCATGGACAGAAGAAACTAGGCAGATCAGTAGGATTGGAACCAAGAGCAGAATCAGTTTTTTCTCCATGTCTTTCAGCTCATGTGAATGGGATCAGTTTGGTTATAAGCGTGAATACCAAATAGGCGATTGTGATCCAAATGGGGATAGCTATGATCATGTTTATCATGGGATGAACGTCAGGCATCTGAAAGAACAGGATCATCTGGATCAGGTTCCAGGCGTTATATTGAGTGTTCACCTGGTCAAAGTTGATGCCCAACCAAATGCCCAAAGCATTGTTTTCATAGGCGTGTGTGCAGTTATCATAAGCTGTCGTGTTGTATCCAAACATGGCCTTGATTGTAACGTGAATACATTGAACTGTCCAAGTCGTGTTCACTCCAATGTCATCAATTGTTTGGAAATTCATCATTTTATCCAGATATGGGAAATGAGGCCCAGATGTTGGACTATGACTCCTTTCAATGTTATCCTGATCATACCATTGCATATACAATTGATTGTGAATAATCCCCCAATACTCCCACCATTCAGTATACATGATGATTCCATTACCTGGAACTGATCCCCTGGCATCATCAAATATGGTGAAGTAATGGCCTCCTAAACTGAAAGACTGTTCAAAATGAAGGCCAATAGTATAATTGGTGGACGATGCTATGGCCATGACGTCAGAGGATGAATAATTGTCAGGAACCACAACCTGGCGATTCTCCGTTGATCCCACAACAAACTCCCCAGGAATCATGGCAACAAGAAGAACAGTTATAGAGAGAAATGTGACAACTACCAAGAGGCCCCTTAACTCTGCTAGATCTCCACCTGATCCCATTCAAATCACGTTTCTGATGTTCCAGATAGCCAATTCCTCATTCCTCCTGCAAACATCAAAGCCACAACCATAGCAGAAATGACCAGGAACCAAACTGGCAACCAGGTTAGAGCTACACACAATCCCATCACTACAAACCCAACGAAGAGGGGAGGAACAACGGTTTTGCTCCAGATTGCTATTGGAAGCATGAAGATCATCATTATGATGCCTGTCGTGAAGATCTGGGCAGGGAACAATGGAATGTTGAAGGCGTCAGCAAACTTTTGAGGCAGATCCAGAAGATAGACTTCATCGTTTTCAGTAACAGCGTGAACACCAGGCAGGGCCATGACTATGCAAATGGTTAATATCACCAGGAACGGGGAGATCACTTCAATTTTATTTCTCTTTCTTTCCTTCTCTTTTTTGCTTCGAAGCATGGCATAATCATCTTGTCCTTTCTGGCTTTTAGATTTTGCGTTCTGCCATCTGATGGCATAAGGCCCTAAGAAAAGGGGATATCCTGGAAGTCTTGGAAGTCAGTTGGAAGTTTAGATCTTTCCGAGTAGTGACCCGATGAAGTAGATCACTAAGCCTATGATGAAGATGAATGGCAGTAGCAAAAACAGGGTTTTGGCCCCTGCGTAGCCTGTGAACGTCCATCCAGTGGTGTTGGTTGTTTGGATCTGATCCACTACGATAGGAACCAATATCACTCCCAGGATGAGAGTGATTACCAGGCCTATCCAATTGACGGCTTTGGATCCTGCCATTCCCATGACTCTTGGGAGATAGCTGTTTTGGAACCATGCTGAGAATTTTTCATGCATTTCTTATCACCTGCCTATTGAGGTCAATATACATAAAGCATATATGATATGATACAACACATAACATTTATGTTCCATTATGCTTGGAGAAACTTCCAGATTCTAGTCTATTTGACTTTTATCCCCATTTTTATGGTGGAATTGTTTCCTCTGGGCCAGTTCATCCACGAAACCCTGTTATCGGTTTCAATGATGGGTGTTCTCCTGATTTTCATTCACGGAATGAGGATAACCTATCACGTTATGAGGCCAGGGGAGGCGTGGGATCCCAGAGTTGGCCAGGCCATAGGTGGCCTGTATGACATGGAGGGCCACTATGAAGGATAAACTCAGAGTTCTGTTAGTGAAACGGAAAAGGGAGATAGATCTCCTGGAGGCAGAGATCAAAGAGGACAAAGTGATGATCAGCAAAGACATGGAACCCCAATACAGCAATGAATGTGTTTTCAACATGAAAGAGGTTTCAAATTCATTCTTTGGCAGGGTATTCTCAAACAGGTTCAGAAAGAGGCAACCATGCGTGATCTATGAGGAGGGCAAAATCTTCTGTGCGTCTCCTGGCCCTGAGAGTCTATTGGAACCCATAACTGACAAAGACAGGAAAAACGTGGTTTTGAAGGAAATTGTGAAAACCCTGGGCAGATACCAAACCATGAAACCCTGGATGTTCATAGGCCTCCTGATCCCAATCATCATAGTGATTATCCTCCAGATTGTCCTCATGAGGGGAGGGAGGCCCTTTTGAGCCAGGCCCCTGATATTACGGATAGAATTACAGAAGTAATTATCAGAGCCATAGAGGGAACAAAGGATCTCAAGAAACGGTTAGACTATCTTATGAATCCTGATCCGATCAGCTCCTCCTCCAGGTTGCAGGAGATCCAGGTTCAGGCAGTTGCAGAGACTCAGTGGCTAGGCCTCAATTTCCCGTCACTCAAACCCCTGGCAGATTTCACTAAGGAATACGCTAAATGGAGCATTTCCAGAGATGGAAAGGGCAGGGAGGAGGAGGTCACAGTCATGGTTTCAGAGAATAGGGAAGTCATTTCAGCTCTGGGCCTCCCAATCTCCCCAATTCAACAACCTGGGAAAGGAACGGAAAAGTCTGGAAAAGGTAAGGAGAAATAGATGGTTAAGAAATTCAGCAATCAAGAGTTTGAAATCTCCGTTTACATGGGGGCACAGGTTTCTAAGGAACACAAATTCTTCCAGGTTGTGGCCTGTATGACGCAAAAATGGAGGATGATTGTTGGCTATTTAGAAATCTTAAAGCTAATCAATCCAGAGAACACCGTTCTAATCAAAAAGATTGACTCTGTATATATTCCAATGTGCCAGATTATAGGCCAGGCAGAATGGCTACCCGACATAATTACCAACCTAGCCATGAAAGTTGGCGATAACACAGAAACCTATGATGCAGAATGACAGAGCAAACCCAGATCCATGCCTCTGCCTGGGTTTCATCACTCAGGAAAATCTATGGAGGCCCTGCATCCGTAACAACCGTTTCAGGCCCCTGGAAAACTGGCAAGACAGATTTCGCCATACATCTCACGGAGGAGCTGAAAAGGTTGGGCATCATCTTTGTGGCAGGGGCCAATGTCCAATGCTTCAAAGATAACCTTTGTGAGGATCCTGACGAGTCACAGATCAAATACATAGATAATTTCGTGACTCTGGAAACGTGGATGTTCTCTGGCAACAGGAAAGCCTTTGTCTATGATGAGGCCATCACATCAACCCCGTCCAGAAGGGCCATGAGTGGAATGAACACGGAATGGCTAAAGATCATTCCTGAGTTGTCAAAGGGCAGGATGCACTTAATTGTTGTGACTCAGGAAGAATCTATTACTGAGAAAGTGTTTTTCAATCCAACCTTTCATATTGCCTCCTGGGAGAAAATTCCAGTCTCTCCAAGAAGCCCACAATATAGAAAGATGGTTAGATTAAAAGCCTCCAAACTTATTTCTAAGCCTCTGAAATTCAAGAATCTTCCTCCCACAAAAATCATATTTGATCCGTTCAGGTCGGCAACATGGCGAATGTCTCCTCCTGAAATGGATATAATGGATGACGATCTCAAGATTCTATTTGACTATGGCAACGGGGTATCAACAGATACCATTGTTTTGAAATATCCACAGTTAAAGACTAGAAAGGACGTTACCAACCATATGAGGCGTGGAATCAATAAACTGAAGTTGTGTATGAGTGTAAATAATAGCAGGAGGTATTCCCCGAAGATTTTTGAGAACAGTTTAGAGGTAAAACAATGATATTGATGGTGTTTGGACATCAACCTTAGAGGTTGATGCCTGTGCGTGTCGAAACAACTTTTTTTTCAGAGATCTAGTGTCTGGCCAGAGCTGAAACACTATCGATCTCTAGTGTTCAAATCTCCAGGTCGACCAACTTTGAAACGCTATCCCTAGTGTCGTTTCTCAAATCTGTGATGCTTCTTGAAGTGAACCCATCGCTGTTTATCTATCCAAGTGATGCAGAGACTACAAAAGAACTTCCCGTTTTCAGTTTTAGAGGCGAATTTCCTTATGTAGTTTCGATAAGTCATTGTCGGATATTCTCTCATTGTCTTGTTTCCTTTTAGAGTTCCTGGCCCTGGGCCTGGGCATAGTCCAGAATCAGCTCTCTGATCAGGCGCGATCCTCCACGTTTCAGGATCCACTTTCTTAATGAGGGTTCCAGTTTCGTGGAGACTGTGGCCGTTCTCTTTTCATACTGGAGATTCAAAGTCTCAGGTAAACCAAGCCCCTCCCTTTTGGCCTCCCTGGGCCTATATCTTTTGTTCACGTTTTTCACTCCACAATGGACAATGATGGTAGAAGTAGCATCTCTCACAGGAATTGCTCTGGGAGAATACAAAGAAACAAACGACATAGGCGAAAGGCCTGGGGATCATGGGGAGATCTCTCCCCTAGAAAGATAGCCGTCATTGATCTCTATCTTATTCAGTCTTAACAGTTTGCCACATCCTAGACAAATAAAATAGAAATAACGATTCCCCTTTTGAACAATCTCTTTAAAGACTCCTTCTTGGATTTCCTGTTTGGGAGGAGGCGAATGAATTTTGAAGGAGATGTTATGGCAGTTAGGGCATTTAAGAATCATGCTCTCACTTTCTCCATTTCCTGATGCGGATATTCCCTGAGTGGTGGCCATCTAGCCATGACTTCCTTCAGATTGTTCTTGATAAAGACGGGAAGATTGAGGGCTTTGGCTCTCTGAATCAAGCCTAGCACCCAAGGATAAGACGGCAATAGTTTTGGTCGAGTTTGACCACCAATAATTACCCAATCTATTCCCTCTAGGTTTACATCGCTTAGGTCTTCATACAATGGCTCAAAGCTGACTATCCGATATTGGCATTTCACTTGTCGAAGCACGTCAATACGCCATAAGTCCTTTTTCCTATTGACTGACACACCGATGCTCAGGTTTGGAGGTAATTCTTCGTCATCGATATTCTGGGGTTGCTTCGTGAATATTATGAACATATGCTGAGGGGCTTTCATCATGTGCAGGTAGTAGTCTTTCCTAACCCAATTCGAGATTTCTTTGTCGAAGAACTCACCCATGAATGAGACTCCAATCCTTGAAGGCTTCTTGACACTTAGGAAGTCATCGAATCTTTCCCAATGGACATGAGGAACGAAGGAATAGCATATAGCGCATTTGTGTTTTTGTCTCTTTGCTTGTTTTGCTGCCCAACATTCCTTAGCAACAGCGCATCCTAGACCACTGCATCCAACAGTCGGATTTGTTGTATAGTCAAGGTACTCGATTTTTGTTCGGTTCACATTTTCACCTTCTCCCGTATCTCACTGATCCCCTGCATGGCCCTGGCCTCCAGATCCACGATCAGAGCAGGGTTAAAGTAGTTCCTCATGAAAACGTTGGATGCAACCCTGCCATGAACAAAGTCTATCTCAGGTTGTTTGAGATGCTTCGTCATGAATGAAGCATGGGCCTCTCTGACGTCTGAGAACCTGAGTTTGAGGCCTGACGTCACAACCCTTTTCTGGATTCCGCCTTTGCTCTTAAACGGTTCATTCTCCTGGATCCTCTGGATCAGCTCTCTTGGAACAAAACTGATAAAGGCCTTTTTGCTCTTTCTGATGAATGTCTCTTTGAACTTGTAGTGTTCAAGAGTCTGGGTTTTCTCATTGTAATACTCCTCTAGTTTTCCTTTCCTGGCCAGGGAAATGATCAGGTTATAGCTCTGAAACGCCTCATCCAACCTCAGACCTGTGACCGCAATGAAATCCATGAAATCCTCCAGATCTGGCCTCTTAGATTTGACCTGTTTGATCCAGGAGAAAACCTCATCTGGGTTTTGCACTTTGGTGATCCTGTCAATCACTATGTCATCTGAGCTTCTGCCTCCCCAGGTGAGGCCAAACTGTTTCATCGAGTCTTTGAATCCCTGATAGCACCCAGTGTATTTGGCCAATGCTGAAAGAGACTTCAAGACGTTGGGCCTCAAGCTGTCTCTCAGGTTCCTAACCTCTGAGAGATCCATGTTCTGTAAGCAATGGGAGTATTGTTTGGCATAAGTCACCATTGAGACAACAGTGTGTTTGCCATGATCCTTCAAAAGATGAGTCTCGTATTCATCCCAATTGATTGCTGTCACCTGTTGGCAGGCATCATCTTTAGGCCTGCCACGCTGACGACCCGGGTTCAAATCTCGGCGACCGCACCACGCACTTTCTTCTGATGAAGAACCTGCACTAAGAAGAATTGGGGTTGCTTCTTGCTGTGCGGATTGCGTTTTTTCCGTACAAATTATCAATGCGT
>JALHSV010000197.1 GCA_022865525.1 Thermodesulfovibrionales bacterium | reverse complement strand
CAGCTCTAAAAACCATTCTATATCCCATTTTGCCTGAAGTGACTAAATAAAAATACACTTATTCCGGTTTAAATAACCTAAAATGATAATGCTTTTACCTATAATCCGTGTACTCTCAAACTTGATGGGGAATTCTGGTTGCTGCCGGTTATTGACATTCCAGATAAATATCCTCAAAATACAGACATGGGGAAAATTGATTTTTCTTTAAGATTTAGGGTTTCATAAAGGGGCTGCATGAGTAAAAAAGTATCTCTTATTATTGTCCTCTTCTCTGTACTGGCCATGGATGCCGCCGCCCGGCAAGTTCAACCGCCGCTTGCCGCCGGCCAGCGCGCATGGATTCTCGCCTCCACCGAAGCCTATCCTTACCTCGACATCACGGCGGAAATCCTGCACGTTGACGACAATACGGTTACGGTGAGGGTCACGAAAATCGAAAGCACCAGCCTTGGACAGGAACTGAAGGGAAGGGTGATCGAGTTGCCTCGCAGGCGCATCCGCGAGTACGACGTCGTGACTGCAGGAGACCTTGCCGCGGGGTATATCGGGATCACGGTAATGATCCTCGTCGTGGTCGTTCCCTTGGCGTTTCTGTTCCTGAAATTCAGCCGGGAGGAGCGACGCCGACGGTGGCAGAAGGCGTTGCCGGGAGTCATGATGATCTTAGGGGGATTCGGGGGACTCGGGATCGGGGCCATCATGGGCACGATCTTGGTGATGGACAAATACGAAGTTACGAGCATAACCGGAAAGAGAGGCATCCCGGCGGAAATCGTGACGGTGATCATCTGTGTAGTGTTATTCGGTTTCCTGGGTTACCGTTATGGCCTGATCAGACAGCTGCGACTTCTACGAAAAGGGAAGAATGGGGGCAGTGCTTGACTTCTTGACTTTGTCAACAGGATATATGATATTTTAAATCATGCAACGGATCAGATTGACTTATGAGGGAGCATTGCACCATGCAATGAACCGGGGACACGGAGGCGAAAAGATATTTTCCGGATCAGGTTTGAAAAAAGTATTTATTGATATTTTGGGAAACCTCCGGGGCCGCGTCTCAACAATGAACTTTGAGTTTTTGGGAGACAGCCTGATAAAAATGACAATCAAGCAGAAAAGCGCGTCCGCTTAATTCCGCGGGCAGGGAGAATAGCATGCCGCTTAAAAAAGGATCCGGCCGGTCGGCTGTCAGCGGGAGCCTCAGGGGTCAGGTCTCAACGGCCTGTTGCCCAAACAGGCATGAGCATCACTGGATAGGGCAGCCCAGGGGTCAGGTCTCGATTTTAGACAGTCAGGGGAATGTAATATTTCAAAAATCGCGGCGTAGGCAAACGGACTTTTTCGCTGCGCCTTTTCACTTTATTCATTCCAATCTCTTGTTGGTAACATCCAATATCGAGATCAAGGAATTGGGGACGGTGATTGACTTTGTGACTTTGTTAAGATAAGTTATATTTATGAGGCGGGCAAGGCTGACCTATCCAGGTGCATTCCATCATGTGATGAACCGCGGCATCAGGGGAGAATACATATTTCCCGATGATGCGGACAAACAGACCTTTTTGGAAATCCTTTCTGAGAAAGCAAAACTGCTGGGTATACAACTGATCGGTTATTGCGTGATGAACAACCATTACCATGTGCTGCTGGAAAACAGTTCGGGCCGCATGAGCGCTTTGCTCAAAATTGTCAATGGCTCCTACGGCATTTATTACCGGCGCAAGCACGGTGGCAAGGGCTACGTTTTCCAGAATCGATACAAGTCAACATTGATCCAGGATGATTCATATTTGCGGCTGGCCATTCTCTATTTACTGCATAATCCCGTGCGCGCCGGCCTGGCTGTCAATTGTATTGAATACCCATGGTCAAGCGCGGGAGAATACCTGGGGAAGATCAAGAAACCGATAACCGATGTGACATTTGTCCATGAGCTCTGGGGCGGAAAGAAAAATATTATGAAAGAAATTTCGGGATATCGATCGGATAATCTGCCGATAAAAAAAAGTGATTTTGGTGATTTGCTTGGCGAGTATGAGTTTCTGACAAAAGCTTTGGAAAGGCGTGACAAACGTGTCAATGAGAAATCCCTGGAAAAACGGCGCAAAAACGACAGCTGGTTTGAGCCGGTCGAGAAAGTATATTGGGAATTGGAAAAAGAAAAGGGGATAAAGTTCATGAAGCTGGATTTTGGAACGCTGGCCGGGAAACAATTGCGCGGAGAGTTGCTGGTCAGGTTGAAAGAATTGTCTGGACTTACCTACAGGGAGATCGCGCAGTTACTGGAATTTCGTGATATCAAATTG
>JALHSV010000196.1 GCA_022865525.1 Thermodesulfovibrionales bacterium | reverse complement strand
TCATACTTGAATGGAAGCAATCCTTGTGACATAATATCTTCACCTCGTTGGTTATGGATTTTGCTTGATCTCAAAACCCATTATACCTTGTCCTATCAAGGCCAACGAGGTTTTTTTATTTTTATTGATGGGGAATCAGGGACAATTAGTATTGATTTGGAACTGGACCCCCGCCCCCAGGCATTCCGCTGGGGGACTTCTACTTTGTCGCTCACTGCATTAACGGCTGGGATTGCCCGCCTATAAATTTACTAATCTTTTCCCTCGACCGGCTATTTCCACCTTTCGGGATCATAAGGCAGATCACTCTTTGCACAAGTCCACCCCGTATCCCATTTCGTGAAAGTATACTCAAATTCATAAGAACTGCCACTTGAATTAGTATAATTGATTCTTGCGATATAACTATCGTTGCCTATTTGTTTTAACAAAATGGTATTCACACTTTTTGCCCACGGATTTAATTTTAAAAATGCTTCTTTTGCTTCCTTATTGGTCAATCCAGAATTGCATGAAACAGATAAAAGCATACAACCCAAAACTAATATAATTATATTTTTGTTTTTCATCCGCTCTCCTTGAACGTAAAATATCAAATATTCCAATAAATATCAACATGGGAAGAAGGCCCCCGCCCCCGGCCTTTGCACGCTGGGGGGGGCAGCAGCAGCCCAGGGGCAATATCTCGCCAAGACCGAACATTCTATTGATTAAGAGACGCTTGGTATCACTCCAAAAAAGACCGATAACACATGATAAATAATATAATCAAAATGTGCACGTGATGGTTTTGTGCTGTTTATTCAATATTAACTCTACTATTTATGAATATCCTTGCTTGAGTTCTGTGTTACGGGTCTTAATCTAATTATTAAATGTATTTCGTGATAGGTTTCTTAAAAATTCTAGGCAATCAGTGTCGTTAAAATTGATATTGCTACCCTGAAAATACTTTCGATTTATTCCATCACTTTCAGCTACTCTAAGTCCTTTACACGTTCCCCAAATGTTTTTATTACGAATATCTACTTGTAGTTTTAGCCTCTCAATATTACGAGGAGCATATCCGAATCCAAGGAACAAGATTGAACTCGCATTTTTTAGAATGGCTCGTGCTTCAAGAAATTCAGCACTCTCAGTATTTGCTTCATGAATTATTTTTATTTCAGCTGCGGCAATTTTTAGATCTTCAATCATTTCCTCTAAATCTCTCGGTCCTGGACTATATTTTCTTATGTGTTCGGCTTGAGTTTTTTGCCAAGGGAGGAAACCCAATTGTCCGTGTACATGGACTATTTTAATATTTTTCATTACTTCCACTACTTGTTCGTCACTTTTCCCAAATGAATATTTTAATGCGTCATAAAAATACGATTCAATAGTTCGGTCGTAGTTGAAAGTAATAAATTGAACATTATTTTTACAAAATTTCTCAAAATCAGTATCCATCAAATTATTAAATAAATATGCAAGCCAATCTCCATCAATTGGATAGCTATGAGGTGATCCTGTAACTGATTTTTGATTCATAAAAAGATTTCCAATTCTCTCACGATCTACAAGTATCTTTGACATTACCATTTTCCCAATTTCAATGAATTCACTCCGGTTTTCAAGAAAGGCATCTATTGAGTATCTACTCGATTTCAATAAAGCCTCTCTAAAACTGTCAACATCACGCCGATTGTAGATCTGCAAAATTGATTCGTCTGCACGTGCCAATAAATCTATTACTCTATTTTTCAATTCTAGTCCCAAAGGGAATCCATATACCTGACTTGCACCGGCACCAACTATAAAAACACAATTTTTTTCAATCACTTTTCTTCTCTTGTCTTTATATTATAATAAATAATAAAGAAAAATATTTCAAATATTCTATAAATGCTTTCTCGCATTTCTATTTAATTCTTCCAACTTCGCCAGCAGTTCCGCCTATTCCTGTTCAATCTGGTGGATTCTCTTTTCCTGGGCAATCAGGTCCAGGACACGCTGAAGCCAGACTTCATCAATCAGGGCCAGGAAGTAAAAGGGATTCCCGGAACCAAAAATCCTATTCCGCTGAATCGGCAAGGCAATGCTGTATTTTTTTCCGCTGTCCCACAGCCAGTCACCCACCTTCGGCATGAACACGTCTTCAAAGCCAGCCGCCCGCAAACGATCAGCGCCGCCGATCACTACGGTTCCCTGCTGATCATGGCAGGCATCCTGGCTGGCCAGCCAGATGGCCCCAACCACAGCATTGGCCAGATCACAGTGGCTGCCGCTTTGTAGCAAAGCCTTTTTTAAGGCAACTGCCTGTGCCCGGCTGCATTTTGTGGTATAATCTGCAGGCAAGGAAGGCAAATGAATGAAGACAAACAAAATCCGGAATCACTGATCCCCATGGCGCCGGCGCAGGGTGAAGCGATCCTGCAGGAATACCAGAAAAAATTCTGGCAGAATTCGAAATTCTGGCTGGCAGTGGCATCACTGCTGATCCTGGCGGCTTTTGCCCTGATATACAAGACTACTGTGATGAGCACGGCCATGTCTCCCGTCGAGCTAAAAGCGGCGCTGGAATTGTTCGATATTTCCAGCCAGTGGGTGGTCAACGAAAATGTCAATGAGGACGACTTCAAGGGTATCATCCTGGTTCCCGAAGTATCGTTCCGTATCCGCAATGTCGGGAAAAAGGACTTGAGTTATGTGTTTTTGTTGGGAGTGTTCCGCTTCATGGACAGCGGCAGGGTGATCGGCGAAGGCTACCAGATGGTTCTGCGCCGGGCCTTGCCCCCGAACGGGGAAAGCGAAAAATTCACCCTGACCGCCGGATTCGGTTACCGCGCCAGTTCAGCGGCCGCTTTTGAAAAATACAAGAAGGATTGGCGGAATTCTTTTTGCGAAATTTTTGTCAAGTCGCACAATTCCGGCATGACGCCGCTTAAGACTTTTTACATCAGTCGCAAGATCGCCGGCCAGGATATTGAAATAAAAATCGAATAAAGCGGACTTATTTAAGCAATGAAGCGATCTTGTCTTTTAGTTCATCGCCCCGCAGCTGGCGGGCTTCGATATTTCCCTTGCGGCCGATGATAAAGGTCGAGGGTATATACTCGACCTGGTAGAGGGTCGCTATCTCGCGGCCGGCCTCCATGTCGATGATGTGCACCCAGTCCATTTCCTTATCCTTGACGAACTTGCGGGCCGCCTGCAGATCACGGTCGAGGCTGACGCTGATCAGTACGAAATTCCTGTTTTTAAATTGCCGGAATATGCCCAGCAGGTTGGGGATCTCCAC
This sequence comes from Thermodesulfovibrionales bacterium, assembly GCA_022865525.1. GTDB lineage: Bacteria > Nitrospirota > Thermodesulfovibrionia > Thermodesulfovibrionales > SM23-35 > JALHSV01. Next base: position 1,102 of record JALHSV010000196.1, on the reverse strand, counting down.
ACGGCAGGGCGGGCACCAGGTGGCCCAGAAATCGAGCAGCACGACCTTGCCTTTGAGTTCGGACAATTTCATGGCTTTGCCGGCAATATCCTTGGTTTCAAAATCCGGAGATTGGTTCTCGGCCGCCGGCAGCGGGCAGTATCCCGCCAATCCCAGGATAATTGCGGCTATTAATATACTTGATTTGATTGTTTTCATAGCTACATTTTACCATAAAAAACGAATCTCTGAAATCTCTAAGGCCGCGCCATGTTCATTCTTTGTCCTTTGCCCTCTGCCTTTCGCAGTAATTGGAAAATTGAAAAAAATGTATTTTTATAATATAGTTTAATTTAGAATCTGATTGGTTTCAATTGGGTTTTGCGGGGAACAAAATCAACAAGAGGTGCAAACATGTCATATTTACTGAGTGTGAAGGAAATTCTGGAATTTGCGGTTTATATCGAAGAAAGAGGTTATGAGTTCTATATCGGGGCCATAAAGAAATTCAGGGAAGCCAGTATCACCAAGCTTTTCCAATACCTGGCCGACGAGGAATTCAAGCATGAGAAAGTATTCAAGAAGCTGTTGAAGCAGAGCGGCGAGATCAAGGGCGGCCGACGTGATCCGGAATACCAGGCCTACATGCGCGAATTCTGCAAAACCCATTCGCTTGGCGACACTGAGGCGGTCAACGCCAAGCTGGCCAAGGTTTCCGGCCTGGAGGAAATTTTGGACATGGCCATGGACTTTGAAAAGGATTCGGTTATATTCTTTTCCCAATTGAAAGAAATGTATGCCAGGGGAAATTCTGCAGCCGTAGACAAGATCATTCATGAAGAGATGGGGCATTTGCGCAAGCTCTTTCAGATAAAAAGAGAAATGGTCAAAAAATAAGCCATTTCCGGGGAATTTTCTGAATAAAACGAATATTTTATTCAGGGAGGACACATGGAGTTAATGAAGACCATCGAAATACGTCGCGCCTACCGTTCGTTGGGGCCGGTTAAGATCGATGAAAGCCTGGTCCGCGAACTGGCCACGGCTGCGTCCCTTTCGGCTTCCTGCTTCAACAAGCAGCCCTGGCGTTATGTGTTCGTTTTTGATAAGGAGGTCCTGGAAC
>JALHSV010000195.1 GCA_022865525.1 Thermodesulfovibrionales bacterium | reverse complement strand
TATCTCTGGTCGATCGCCAATCCGCTTGCTCTTGCGCTTGTTTTTTTTGTGGCTTTTAAAATTTTTATGAAGATCCCGATCGAAAACTACACGTTATTTCTCATTGCAGGCCTCTTCCCGTGGCAGTGGTTCCTCAATTCTGTGAACAGTTCCGCAATGGTTTTTATTGGTAACGCAACATTAATCAAGAAAATGCATTTCCGGCATGATGTTCTCATTGTCGCGACAGTACTCAATGACATGCTGCATTTTATCTTATCGATACCGGTGATAATCCTTTTCCTATTCATTTACGGGATGAAACCAAGTGCTGTTTGGTTCATCGGGATACCGGTATTACTCATCATACAATTCATTATAACCATGGGATTTTCCCTTGCGATAGCTGCGATAAATCTTTTCTTCAGAGATATTGAAAGAATAGTCTTTATCTTCACCTCGTTGATGTTTTACATGACGCCGATAATTTACTCAGAAGAAATGGTCCCGTCTGAATATAAAACCTTGATTTTGTCAAATCCGTTATCGATTCTCCTGATAAGCTGGAGGAATCTTTTGATGCACGGTGTGCTTGATGTCAAAGATTCTGCTCTGGCCTTCATCTATTCTGTAATAGTGTTCACAATTGGTTACCTCATTTACAGAAGATTGAAATGGAGATTTGCTGAGGTATTGTAAATGGCTCCTGCGGTAACATTTAACGATGTGTATAAAGAGTACCCTTTTTATCAGCATATAACAGCCGGATTCAAATCTTTTCTCTTTCATCTGCCGAGAAGCATTGCTTCATTGAAAAAAACCAAGTTTATAGCCTTAAAGGGCATATCATTTAAAGTCGAACAAGGAGAGGTTTTTGGAATTATCGGCAGAAACGGTTCAGGCAAAAGCACAATTCTCGGACTTACAGCCGGTGTCATGAAACCGGACAGAGGGTCTGTAAAAACACAGGGAAAGATTTCATCCCTTCTTGAACTCGGCGCAGGGTTCCATCCTGATTTATCGGGCATTGAGAATATTATGTTAAACGGGATACTGAGCGGGAATACAAGGGCAGATATGATGAAGAAGATGGAGCAGATTATAGAATTCTCCGAACTCGCTGACTTTATTTATCAGCCGCTCAGAACCTATTCTTCAGGCATGCATGCACGGCTCGGTTTTTCTGTGGCGGTGCACATAGATCCTGAAATCCTGCTTGTGGACGAGGCGCTTGCAGTCGGGGATTTGGACTTCAAGGGAAAATGCAACAGAAAGATGAAAGAGTTCACGGAATCGGGAGCAACGATTATCATCGTAAGCCATGACATGCCTGCAATAGCAGAACTTTGCAACAGAGTAGCATGGATAGACAATGGCACTATTATGAAAATCGGGAGTCCTATAGAGGTTATCAAGGAATATTTACATTCTCTTGGCATCGTTCTTGATTTGGATGAAGAGGAACCGCTCAGCGAGTCAGAAATTGAACTGGTTGCCGGTAAGTATGATACGACTCAACATTCGGGAGATGTTTCGGCATTACTTGCTGAACCCCTTGATGCCCAGAGTGCTGTCGACGCGATTGCACATGAAATGATTTCACCGGCAGTTCCCGTTCCTTCCTCGTGGTGGGATTCACCCATCATTATGCATCAGTGTGAAACCTTTATTACCGGTAATCCTGAAATAAGCTTCTATAATTATCTGAAAAAAGAATATTCCATCGCCGGCCTACAGAAAGGCTTGAGTATATGTAACAAATTAAAGGGAATAGAACATAACTTCAGAGAGTATAATACATGCACGTCATTCGACATCATTGATGTTCCCGATGCGCTTGACCACCTCCCGCAAGACATCAGGGAACTCAAGCTCAATCATTATGATTTATTGCTTTGTGTTGACGTCTTGGGCCACATCGGTGACCTTGGTGCTTTTTTAAAAGATGCAAAGGCAATTCTGAAAGACGATGGTTTTATCATCGCATTGGAATATATCGGGCCGGCATACTTTCAATGGAAAGAGCAAGAAATCGGCGTTGCCGATATGCTCTATAAAGCTTTTAACAACCATTCTGACCTGTCGGCCAACTCTGATCAGCAGTCTGCGAATATCTCCGTACTGTCAGATGAGAGAAATAGAGCAACAGTTGTGAGTTCAGAGACCGTCATCCCCATGCTTCCGAAGCGGTTCGATATTGTTGCCGTCAGATATTTCGGAGGACCATTGTATGATCTTATCCTCAATAGAATACTGCACCGGTTAGACCAGACAAATGAAAAAGATGTGATGCTCATAAAAACTATCATCCAATACGAACAGATTCTCATCAAGAATTGTATCCTTAAAAATCATTACGCGATGATCATCGGGAAAAAGAGAAAATCTCATGGAGAGTAGTGAAAATCCTCTTGTATCCGTAATTGTCAGG
>JALHSV010000194.1 GCA_022865525.1 Thermodesulfovibrionales bacterium | reverse complement strand
ACCATAGCTGTCAGTTGCTTTTGCCTTGAAAAAGAGGAACCATGCGCCGACCGGTCCATAACCGTCCTTAAACCTTGCAGGGACGAACCTGTTCTCCATCAAGGTCAGCTCTGCACCAGCCTGCATGCCAAAGGCATAACCTGAACCAGCGCAAAACACCGGGTACCAGGTTCTTCCCATACCTTCACCAACCGACCTCGGTCTGAAGCAATTAACTGCGCCGGCAGTTGCACAAAGCATTGCCTTTGCTTTGAAGGAATAAATCTTGTTTTCTCTCGTGCTGAATCCGATGGCTGCGGCTACGTTTTTCCCGTTTGTATCCATGACAGCCTTTACAATGAATACCCGTTCATAATGGTTCTGTGCCATGCCAGTTGCAGCTCTGTTCGTCTCAAGAGCCTTCTTTGCAGCCTCAGCAACAACAACTTTGTAGGACTCACCATTGATCATGATCTGCCATTTACCGGTTCTTACCGGTGTGCCGCCTTCTTTCAGGGATTTTTTCCCGGCTGCTCTCGCCTGATGACCGTCCATTGAGAACCCGTCATCGCCTTTTTTCCAGATGGGGAGTCCCCACTCTTCGAAACATTCGACTGAATCGTCAACGTGTCTTCCGAGGTCGAATACGAGGTCTTCCCTGATGATGCCCATGAGGTCGTTCCTGACGTATTTGACGTAATCGGCAACCTTATTCTCGCCGACATAGGTGTTGATAGCGGAGAGACCCATTGCAACAGCGCCGCTTCTGTCTGTCGCAGCCTTATCAACCATGACTACTTTCAGTCCTTTCGCGTTTGCCCAGCGGCATGCCTCAAAAGCTGCACCGCAACCAGCCATACCGCCGCCCATGATAAGCAGGTCGCAATCTACCTCAGTAACTTCGGGCTTCTGACAATAAGAAAATGTACAAGTTTCTTTTTCCATTATATATTCACCTCCTTAATTATTCAGTTCTTGCTGGTTTGGTAAACAAACCAGGCTTCTTTATCGATGCGAAATCAGGCTCTGGTTTGCCTGCATAGGGATCAACAGAACCTTCAACAGTGGTCCTGATAGGGAATTTGAACCTCTTGAGTAATCCACTCCTGAACTTGATTGTCCACATGATGTCCTCTGTTCCTCTCAGTGGAATAGTGCTGGATCCAAGAGGTACAAAATCTGAGTAACCCCTTACCTCGACTGCCTGCTGCGGGCAGATCTTTACGCAGTTAAAACATTCCCAGCACTGCTCAGGCTCCTGATTGTAAGCCTTCATCTTTTCTCTGTCGAGTGCCATCAAATCGTGAGGACAGATATGCTGACATGCAGTCTTGTCCTGTGCCTTGCAACCATCACACTTTTCAGTAATTACAAAACTTGGCATTTAAATACACCTCCTTGAAAGTTTTAGTAGAGTTTGAAAAACAATAAAACGAACGTGTCCTTCCACCTCCTTCCCTTCTGTTATTTCTCCACGGACTTAATAAATTCATCCATGACATTTAATGATTTGTTTTTAACGATGAGATCAAAGATCTTATCTTTTATTTGTCTTGGCATATTCTCGATGCTTCTTGTTGTAGCAGCATCATATTTTGCCACCGGGAATATTTTCAGAATCTTGTCCCGCTGATCTGCCGTATTGGGAACAGCGATAACCTTCAAGCCTGCCAATACTTCTTTTGTCATACTAGCAAGTCCTGCTGCCTGGAGTTTCTCAAGTCGCTCTTCATTGATCCATATATTGATCGGATAGGTTTCTTCTGCCATATTTATTCCTCCTTTTAATGATTTCCTTCAGTTTATTTCAACGGTCCAATTGTAAATACCGGCTGTCTGTTCTTCAGGTAATCCTCTGTAACAAACGCATCGCCAAATCCGTACTTTTCAGCACATTCCATGATCATGTCAAAAACCTCGGGCCTGAAGATACGGCGGGGCGGTTTTACTCCATCCTGGATGATGCTTCTGATCAAGGTGCCGCTGAATGATGCCTTTTTATCCTTATGGCCACAAAGACCCATATAAGTAACTTCATCACAAACAGGGCAGAACCACCAGTCGAGATTGAAAATAGGTGTGATATTGAGAGACCCTTTGGGCAGCCTTTCGAAGATCCGATGTGCATCATATGGATCATAATAGGTACCAACACCGGCATGGTCTCTTCCGAACATGTGGTGGGTGCAGCCGAGGTTCGTCCTGAGGCATGCATGGAATATTGCTTCTTTCGGCCCGGCATATCGCATATCCCAGAGGGTGCATGTGGTTAAAAATATATCATCCCTGAAATATCCATGTTTACCTTGCGCCTCCTGGCAAAGGATTATTGCCTCATCAATATAATCGCCCGGTCTCTTTGAGCCGATCATCGCATTGACCAGAATACCGCCGCGGGGTTTATCTACCATCATTGAACCATAAGCTCCTAAGTATGCGCCTTTCATAAGCCATTCATGGCCGGTATGCGGGACGTTCCTTGTCTGATGGTTGATGATCATCTCCCATCCTTTTTCCTTGAATCTTTCCCTCATCTGTTTTGGAGTGAGCCAGAATTTGGTGAAAGGCTCGTTGATTTTCGGGGGATTCAGGAGGGTGATTTTTCCGCCCAGGAATTTGTCCTGGTACTGATACGTTCTCTTGACTCCGGGATGTTTGTCTTCCGTGGTTCCATAGACCTTCATTGCCACTTCTTTTGTGTCCAATGTGAAGATATCGGTAATATCAAAAATGGCAAAAGGATTCCCGGTATAGGTGAGAAGGACTTCATCATACTGCTTGATACCGGATTTTTCGAGATCCGCGCTGGAGATATCATAAACGATAGGGATACTCCAGACTGTTTTTCCGTCCGCAAGCGTCATATTGTTAATGACAGACTCAACATCGGCCTTTGTCATAAACCCTTCCAATGGGCTGAAAAAGCCGTATGCGATATCGAGGATTTCTGTAGCCAACTGCAAACGGACATCAAGTGTTTTTACCTTTGCTGCCTTCAATTCCTCCACTCTCTTGAGCGCGGCGTCTTTTGCCAATACCCGCTCAATAATTTCTTTGCCGCCATGACCGATCATTTCCATAACCTTTCCTCCTTATTTAGTGATTAGCTTACGCCTACTTACCTTCCAGGATGGCGCAGACTTTACTGAAAATTTCATCGATGCTGCCCGTTCCCGCAACCGAATTCACTATCCCCTTGTTTTTGTAATACCCCATCAATGGCTCTGTCTGAGCAGTATATACCTCGAGCCTCTTCTTGATGGTGGCTTCCTTGTCATCATCCCTCTGATACAACTCACCGCTGCATTTATCGCAGGCTCCCTCCTTCTTTGGTGCACTGAAATAGATATTGTACATCTGTCCGCACGCTTTACAGGTTCTTCTCCCTGTGAGTCTCTTCATCAGGTCCTCAAACGGGACATCAACACTGACCGCTCCGGTTAATGACATATTCAGTGCGGCGAGCATCTTGTCAAGCGCCTCTGCCTGTGCAGTGTTTCTCGGAAATCCGTCAAGGATATATCCTTTTTTGCAATCATCCTGCTTCAATCTCTCTTCGACCATGCCCAGGACAACACTGTCGGGAACAAGCTCACCTTTGTCCATGTATGACTTTGCTTCTTTCCCGAGAGCTGTTCCTGCAGACACAGCTGCCCGCAAAAGATCACCCGTGGAAATCTGAGGCATACCGTATTTTTCGATCAGTTTCTTGGCCTGGGTTCCTTTCCCAGCACCGGGCGCACCAAGCAAAACAATTCTCATAATTCTACCCCCGTTAAATTTTTGCAAGACTTTATTAAAAAAGTGAACTGCCTTATTTAAACTGCAAAGAAAACGTTAAAAAAATAAGAAATACATGTGCTTAGTACAAAATTATAAATTTAAATGCGTGGCAGAGCTTTTCTTAAAAAAACGGACATATAAATATACTATCCGGCACGTTTTTAGTCAAATTCATATTTCTCATAGAAAAATAAAATTCCCTTATCGGTATAAAGCGCCGTTTCAATGGTTTTTTGTATCATGATTTTCACCAGGAATCCACTGTTGGATAAACCTCTTGAAGGCCGTGAGCGCCCTGCCTCGATGGCTTATTGCATCCTTTTCTGCATCATGCATTTCAGCAAAGGTGCGATCTGACCCCGTGGGATAAAATACCGGGTCATATCCAAACCCATGAGATCCTCTTGGCTCTTTTCCAATAAACCCCTCTATATATCCATGAAAAATATGCACTTTGTTGTCAGGCAGTGCAAATGCGATGCAGCAAACAAATCGCGCATCTTTCTTGTCAACGGCATGCATCTCCTGCAGTAGTTTTACGATATTCTTTTTATCATCAGCAGGTTCCCCGGCATACCGTGCCGACAATGTGCCGGGGGCACCGTTTAAGGCAGAAACTTCAAGTCCCGAATCATCAGCGAGTGCCGGCCTCCCCGTGCAGCGTGCAACAGTTACTGCTTTTTTGACGGCATTCTCTTCGAATGTAGCACCATCTTCCTCAACTTCCGGACATCCCGGGAAGTCATCAAGGGTGGAAATCGAGATTGACAGGCCTGCGGTAATCCGCCTTATCTCCTCAACTTTCTTCCTGTTTCTTGTTGCGAGGACTATGTGCATCTGTTCCTTACCCCTCATAAAGACTGATTTTTATACCATAATTAAGTCTTCAAACTCAATAATCCCCGTAAATAATCTGGTTTCGCGCCTGGGCAGTCCCTTGAAAAAACTAATATTTTTCTGTTAAGCTTTGCGAATGTCTGAGGAGTCTAAAAGGGCAGGATTGCTTGTCAGGACTGTCGCTAAGATCCTCGATTTCATAGTTATTGCAGCTGCTGCGGAAATATTACCAAAAGCCGGCTTCTATGCTGGAATGGTCTATCTGTTAATTGGCGATGGCCTTTTTGACGGGAGAAGCCTGGGGAAAAAACTCGTAGCACTGAGAGTTGTTTCGGCAGTGACGTTGAGACCCTGCACCTTCAGAGATTCCATACTAAGGAACAGCATATTTGGTGTTGGGTATCTTTTCTCCAAGGTGCTCTGGTTTGGTTGGATATTTATCATGCTTATTGCTGCTTTTGAATTCATCGTCCTGCTCGGGAGCAAGGACCGCATGCGGCTTGGCGACGAAATTGCAAAAACGCTTGTGCTTGACAGCCCTCAGATAAAACAGGAGGAATAATGTTTTTCCATAAAATACTCGGATTCTTTTCGAACGATCTTGCGATAGATCTTGGTACAGCAAATACCCTTGTATTTGTTAAAGGCAAGGGCATCGTCTGTAATGAGCCTTCCGTTGTCGTTCTCAGAAAAGACGATAAAAAACCGGTGGCTGTCGGCGCTGAAGCGAAAAGGATGCTCGGGAAAACCCCCGCGAACATTATTGCCATACGGCCGATGAAAGATGGAGTGATTGCTGACTTTGATGCTACCGGGGAGATGCTGAAATACTTTATAGCAAAAGTCCACAATAGGAGAAGTTTTGTTTCGCCGAGGGTAATAATTGGTGTTCCTTCCGGCATCACACAGGTGGAACAGCGGGCGGTAAAAGATGCTGCCCAGGTTTCCGGAGCACGGGAGGTGTACCTGATAGGAGAGCCGATGGCTGCAGCTATAGGGGTCGGACTCCCTGTGGGTGAACCGTCGGGCAACATGATTGTCGACATCGGCGGCGGCACAACAGATGTTGCAGTCATCTCCCTTGACGGCGTCGTTTACAGCAAAGCTGTCAGAGTTGGCGGTGACAAGATGGATGACTCGATTATGGCGTTCATTAAGCGGAGATACAACCTCATGATTGGAGACATGACCGCCGAAAGGATAAAAATCAATATAGGATCCGTTTATAAAACAGAGGGAAGCGAACAGCGAACTATGGAAATCAAGGGCAGGGACCTCATTTCAGGCATACCGAAAACCCTGACCATTAATGAAGCAGAAATCAGGGAGGCCCTCACAGAACCGGTAAACGTAATTCTCGATACCATTAGGGTAATTCTTGAGAATACACCCCCTGAACTGGCTTCCGATATTGTTGACAGAGGCATCATACTTGCCGGCGGCGGTGCCCTCCTCAAGGGACTCGATCTGCTTATACGGCAGGAAACCGGGCTTCCGGTTATCATTGCCGACGATCCTCTCTCGGCTGTCGTACGCGGTGTCGGAAAAATGCTTGATGATATCGAGATGTTAAGAAGAGTATCCATTAATCTGTAATGAACAGAAAGAGGCTCCTCCTTTTTCTGTTCATCCTCATTTCGCTTAGCTTAATGACATATCAGAGTAACCGCCCCCCCCTCTTGCCGCTTAAATCTCTGAACAGCGCCCTGAATGTTTTTTATGACATAAAAATATCTGTTCAGGAATTCATCAACGCTCCGCTCAGAAGGATGCTTCTCAGAGAGGAAGAAAACAGAAGGCTGAGGACCGAGCTGTCAAAATTACTCAAAGAACAACAGGCATGGCAGGAAGCATTCCGTGAAAATCAGAGACTCCGGGCATTTCTTGCAGTCAAGGAAAAAGAGCAGCGATATGTAACCGCTGCACGGGTGATAGCCCGGGGAACTGACCAATGGTCGAATACGCTCATTCTCGATAAAGGGCTGACAGACGGAATTAAAAAGGATATGGTTGCAATAACAGACAAGGGCCTCGTAGGCAAAATCTCAGACGTGTCCCCCTCCTATGCATATCTGCTTCTCCTCACCGATATAAACTTCTCGGCAGCCGCACGGCTTCAGGAAAGCAGGACCGAAGGGGTACTGTCCGGCACAGGATTCAGGACATGCCAACTGAAATACATACCGTATGAAGAAGAGTTGAAGCAGGGAGCTGTTATAGTCACATCCGGGCTTGACACCCTCTTCCCTGAAGGGATACCGTTAGGATACATATCGAAAGTAAGTAAAAGAGAAAGCGGGATCTTCCAGTATATAGAAGTTATTCCATTCGTTGATAACACCAAAATAGAAGTTGTAGCAATCATCAGGAGAGCGTGAAATACCTTCTCTGGGCAGGAATAACCTTTCTCACATTCGGTATCCAGGGCAGTATATCTTTGTTCGATATTACCCCGAATTTCACGGTAATCTTAGCCTCTTATGCAGGTATCCGGGAAAAAGAGCTTAAAGGTCTTTTCTTCGGCTCTCTGATCGGCATAGTCGAAGATAGTCTTTCAGGTACTTTCCTCGGACCTAATCTCTTAAGCAAAGGCCTCGTCGGTTATCTTGCAGCCTTTCTGTACAGCAAGTTTTTTGTGTGGAACCCCGTGCTGGGGATGCTCACGGTTTCGTTACTCACCATAGTGGACAGTTTTATCGTTTATACGGCACGGAGTATTTTTGACACCATGCCTTCAGGTATTGGTGCAGCAGCGTTCATTATTGCCATGCAAGCTCTCTATAATGCGCCCTTAGGAATATTCCTGAAAAAAAAGAGCGAACAATAAAGGAATACGTTATTGATGAAGACGCAGGACGAATCTGAAAAAATCATGGTCATGGGTTATTTGGTAATCGCTGCTTTTCTCCTGCTAATCATGAGGCTCTGGCAGTTGCAGATTCTTCAGGGCAGTGAATACCGGAAACTCTCAGAGGCCAACAGGCTGAGGATTGTGAACATTCCGGCTCCACGGGGGATAATCTTCGATAGAAATCATATCCCTCTGGTAAAGAATTCTGCATACTATTTTGCCTCGGTGATTCCGGGAGAATTCGACCAGTCGAAAATGAATCTTCTTGCAAGCGTGCTGAAGATTCGTGCCGAAGAGATCCATGCCCAAATGAATATTACCGGAGCAAGTCCATTTGTTCCGGTGAGGCTGAAGCAGGGGCTGTCCTTCCAGGAAATTGCGTACATCGAGGCACAGAAATCTGATTTCCCGGGTCTTATGATAGAAGCCGAGGTGAGCAGGGAATACCCGTATGGCGACCTCGGTTCACATCTCATCGGGTATCTTGGGAAACCAAGTCCTTCTCAGTTAAAAGACCCTGCCTTTAAAGATGTACCACCGGACATGTTTGTCGGTCAATGGGGAATCGAGAAACTCTTTGATGATTCTCTCAGAGGTATCCCCGGGAAAAGGATCATCGAAGTCAATGCCCTCGGAAGGCAGTTGCGCATGTTGCAGGAAACACCGCCGGTCAAGGGGAATGATATGACAATAAGTATCGACCTGAATCTCCAGAGAGAGGCTGAAAAGGCTTTCAGAGAGAGAGCCGGAGCCCTTGTTGCCCTGAAACCCGCCACAGGAGAGATACTGGGAATGATCAGCAAACCCTCATTTGATCCGAATCTTTTCACAAGAGGAATGCGTTACGATCAATGGACAGCAATTACCGCCAACAGAAAAAACCCGATGCTGAACAGGGCCTTGCAAAGCCAGTACCCGCCAGGCTCGACATTTAAGATTGTCACTGCATTGGCCGGACTT
>JALHSV010000193.1 GCA_022865525.1 Thermodesulfovibrionales bacterium | reverse complement strand
GTAGAACTGAGGAAGGCGGAAGAGCAGTTTAAAAGAGCATCGGCAGAATTCGATGAATCCAAAACGAATATGCAAAAACTGAAAAAAGGCGTGAGAGACGAAGAGATCGAGCAGGCTAAGTCTTCAGCCGAGAAAGCTGATTCAGAATTGAGATATTATCAGGCATCCCTGAAAGATTATACGCTGAAATCTCCGTTCAATGGCGTTGTGACAGAAAAATTCAAGCATGTTGGTGAATCTGTTGACGTCGGCACTCCTGTCCTGGAGCTTGTTAACCCCGACAAATTGAGAATCCGGGCGGAGCTTGAGGAAACCGATGTCGGGAAAGTAAAAGAGGGGCAATCTATTGAAGTAACAACAGATGCCTATAAGGAAAAAATCTATAAGGGAACAGTTTACAAGGTTCTTCCGAACGTCAAGAGAAAGTCTCAGCGGACATTTGACCCCATGGCGTCCTTTGATATCAACACACAGGTTATTTTTATCCGGTTGGAGGATTTCTCGGGTCTCAGGAACAATATGACAGTTACGGTACGATTTTTGCAATAATATTAGAATGCTGTGGTTGTCGCAGGAATCATAAATAATTTAATCTGTCATTCCACGACTTCATCGGGGAATCCTTCTGAAGAGAGATGCTGGAGAAGATAGAACGACAAGTCGAAATACTTTATACATGAAGCGCTTATTATTAAGAACAAACTCACCTGCAAAAGGTGTCATTGTCCGGCTTGACCGGATAATCCACTTTTGTCTCTGGGTTGCCCGATCAAGTCGGGCAATGACAGCTTCAAACCATATTAAGATTAACATTCTGCTAAAAGGTTTTATATTGGACAATTTGTCATGCTGAATTTATTTCAGCATCTTATAAAATCAATATGTTATGAGACCCTGAAACAAGTTCAGGGTGACAGAAAGAGACTGTTTCCGCGGCCTGTTATATCTTTTTTAACCCTCATATGTATTCATAGCTTAATTCTTTTCTCTTTCCTCACCCACAGCGCAGACGCCCTGGAACTCACCCTGGGTGACTGCGTTTCCTTGGCTTTAGAAAATAACCGGTGGCTGAAATCAAATGAAATGGATGTCCGGGCAGCAGAAGAAGATGTCAGGATGGCATCCTCGAGGTTTCTTCCCTCGTTAAAATTAAAGGGAAACTATGACCTCCGGGACAAAGATGATATTTTCCTCGTCCCCCGCGACACATTTCTTTCAGGGGTTCCACCCGCCGATGTCGAACTCTCTGCTGATAATCAGGAAACATATGGCGTAGCATTCATCGTGGAACAACCCGTTTTTACCGGCATGCGTTTAACGCATTCATACAAAAAGTCCCAAAGATTGAATGAAGAGGCACGGTATGGCCTGGAGAGAAAGAAAAGGATGCTTGTCTTTGAGGTAAAAAAGGTTTTTCATGAAGTTCTGAAAGAACAACTGTATACAGGAATACTCGAAAAGGTGCTCGATGCAAAAAAAGAAAGTTTCAGGGTGCTTCAGGAGCGCAATAAAGAAGGATATCTCAGAAAGGAAGATCTGTTCATTGCTGAAAACGATCTTGCAGCTTCCGAACTGGAAATCTTTAAAACGAAGAACAAGGCCGAATCAGCTCTCAGCAATCTCATGAGACTTATCTATCACCATGACGATGAAAAACTCGTGCTGAAAGGCGAACCGTCAAATGGTTTATTGACTGCCACTCTTCAGGAAGTCAAAGAGTTCGCTCTCGCAAACAGGGAGGATGTAAAGATGTCCTC
>JALHSV010000192.1 GCA_022865525.1 Thermodesulfovibrionales bacterium | reverse complement strand
TACAGACCTGATCGACCTTTGTACCGGCGAGTTCCCTTACAGGCACCACATTATCAGGACTGTGCGGCCGGGCGATCATCGGCTCTATTTCGTGTAAATGTATATCGAGGATATCGGTGTATTCAGCGTCCTTATCAGCATGAAGCTCAATCCAGTCGGATTCTCTCCCCTGGGCCTGTAAGAAATGTCTCGTCCTTTTGTCACTCGGGAATATTGAAGTTGTTGCGCCGAGCTCTGCCCCCATATTGGTGATGGTAGCCCTTTCCGGGACACTCAAATCCTTAACACCGGTACCGCCGTATTCCAGAATCTTTCCAACGCCCCCTTTAACCGTCAGTCTTCTCAGGATTTCAAGAATCACATCCATAGCAGTGACCCATGGACGGTCCAGTTTTCTGGTCAGCCTGACAAGAACAACCCCTGGCATAGTGAGTTCGAACGGCGCACCGGCCATAACAGTTGCTGCATCAAGTCCGCCGACGCCTATGGCAAGCATTCCCATGCCGCCGCCCGTAGGCGTATGGCTGTCTGTCCCAAGCGCTATCTTACCCGGTGCAGCAAACCTCTCAAGATGTATCTGATGGCTTATGCCATTGCCAGGTCTTGAAAAATGGGCACCGTAACGTGCGGCAACTGTCTGAAGAAACAGGTGGTCATCAGGGTTCATGTAATTGGACTGAATCATGTTGTGGTCGACGTAAGATACAGCAAGCGGGACTTTTACCCTGTCGATTCCGATGGCTTCAAACTGTAACCAGGTCATTGTGCCGGTTGCATCCTGCGTGTAGACCTGGTCAACCGCTAAGCCGATAGGTGTGTCAGTTCTGATATTTCCGTATGCTCTGCGGGTCTCCAATATTTTCTCTACTATGTTTTTACCCAATTGAACCTCCGACAAATATCATATAAATTTCTCTTATGTGTCATTCTGGCTTGTCCAGAATCCTTCTTAATCATAACTCTAAGTCCCTTTATTAAGAGTGACTGAAGAAAGATTCCCGACAAGCGGGAATGACATTGAAATAAAAAGATTCCGGCAAAGTGTAATAACTTTTCTTTTAAAATTTACCATAGATAGTTACATGAAATCCAAAACATTCCCTTGTATCACCTTGTGGAAAAAGAAAAATTATGTTTAAAATAGATCACAAATTTTGTCAATGGAGACATTTAATGCATTTTTTCCAATACCGGTCAGGTGAATTGTATGCTGAAGAAGTACCTGTCAAAACGCTTGCCGAACAGTATGGCACGCCGTTGTATGTATACAGTCATACTACGCTCCTCAGGCATTTCATGGCATACGAAAATGCCTTTGACGGCTATCCGCATATCATCTGCTTTGCAGTGAAATCAAATCCGAATACCGCTATCATCAGGCTATTCGCGAAACACGGTGGTGGCGCCGATATCGTTTCGGGAGGGGAGCTCCACGCTGCATTAAAAGCGGGTATCCCGTCTCGCAAAATAGTATATGCCGGTGTAGGGAAGACGGAAGACGAGATCAGGTTTGCACTAAAATCAAAAATTCTTATGTTTAATGTGGAGTCCGAGAACGAGCTGAGGGAGATCGACAGAGTTGCTGGAAACATGAAGACAAATGCACAGATTGCACTGAGGATTAATCCGGATATCGATCCCGGAACCCATCCATATATTACGACAGGAATGAAGAAACACAAATTCGGAATTCCGATTGAAGTTGCACTGGAATACTACAAACTTGCTTCAAAACTCAAAAATGTGGTTGTTGTTGGTGTCCATAAACATATAGGATCACAGATAACCAAAGTTTCTCCGTTTGTCGATGCCTTGAAACGGATATTGCTCCTTATTGATGAACTGAATGCACAGGGAGTATCTTTACAGTACCTCGATGTCGGTGGTGGTCTCGGCATCTCTTATAGGGATGAGGAACCGCCGGTTCCCGGAGACCTGGCAAAGCACCTTATTCCAATGCTGAAAGACAGAAACCTTACCCTTATTATGGAACCGGGAAGATCCCTTGTCGGCAATGCCGGCATACTGGTAACAAAGACGCTCTATATGAAGAAAGGGATTGAAAAGGAATTCATTATTGTGGATGCCGGCATGAATGATCTGATCAGGCCCTCTCTTTACGATGCCTATCACCATATATTGCCTGTCGTCAGGACAAAGAGAGATAAAATTCTCTGTGATGTTGTAGGCCCCATATGCGAATCAGGGGATTTTCTTGCAAAAGAGAGGGAACTCGGGAAGCTCAAACAAGGAGAATATCTTGCTGTGATGAGTGCCGGCGCCTACGGGTTTTCCATGAGTTCAAACTACAATAGCCGTCCAAGGGCTGCAGAGGTTCTTGTGAAAGGAAGAGATCATGTCCTGATCAGGAAGCGCGAGACATATGATGACCTCGTGAGGAATGAGAAGATACCCGCGTTCCTGAAATGAAGCTGAAGAATATTAAAATGGTAATCCCCCTTCGTCCCCCTTTAGAAAAGGGGGAGTTTAAAAAGACATGAAACCATTTCTAAAAGAACTTATCCCCCTCTTTTTTAAAGAGGGGTTAGGGGAGATTACTAAAACTAATCCAGTTAGTTACAAAATGTTCTTGAAATGAAGATACATTTCACAAAGATGCACGGTCTCGGCAATGACTTTATCCTGATAGATTGCAGGGGGCAGGCTTGCCCATCGGGGACAAAAAACCTCCAGGATATCAGCAGACAGTTATGTGACAGGCGGTTTGGCATCGGGGCTGATCAAATCCTTCTCCTTGGTAACTCAAGCAAAGCAGATTTCCAAATGAGGATCTTGAATGCGGACGGCAGCGATGTGGAAATGTGCGGGAATGGCATACGATGCCTTGCTCAATATATTTGGGACAGGAGACTGTCTGAGAAAGATGTCCTTGAAATAGAGACGCTTGCAGGCATCATGAAACCCGAAAGATCAGGAGATATGATCAAAGTTGACATGGGAGAGCCGATATTCGAACCGGAAAAGATACCGGT